>NZ_BCUU01000004.1 GCF_001591385.1 Variovorax soli NBRC 106424 | reverse complement strand
CCCGATGCCGCCGGCCAGGCCCGCGCGCTGCGCGCCGCGCTGCGCAAGGCCGGGCTGTCGCCGCAGCAGGTGGGCTACTGCAATGCCCACGGCACGGCCACGCGCATCGGCGACCCGATCGAGTGCGAGGCGCTGGCGCAGGTCTGGGGCGACGCGCTGGGCGATCTGCGCGTGAGCTCCACCAAGGCGCTGCACGGCCACCTGCTGGGCGCCGCGGGCGCGCTGGAGGCCGTCATCACCGTGATGGCGCTGCACCGCCGCGCGCTGCCGCCCAACATGCATGGGAGCGAGCCCGATCCGGACTGCGCGCTGAACCTGGTGGGCATGAACGACACCGATGCGCCGTCGCTCGAAGCGGCGGCGAGCAGTTCTTTCGCGTTCGGCGGCACCAATGCCGCGCTGGTGTTCCGCCGGGCCTGATTTCGCCGGTGCCGAAGGCAGCGTTCTTGCGAGACGCAGCCGACCGTGCCGCCTAGGCGACAAGGCTTGGGGTTATCACCCATCGGGCAAGCAGCAGCGACCTCTCTAATCGTCGCTTCGTTGTTTTACCCCCAGCCAATCCCATGCCCTTGAACACCAAGGCGCCCTTTGCGTCGACTGCGCCTGCAGGCATCGCCCTGGCCGTTTCCACTCTTATTCTTCTTGCCGGCTGCGCCAACACGCCCGCGCCGGGCTCGCGCAGCGTGACCATCGAGCGAACCGCCCATGGCATCGCCCACATCACCGCGCCGGACTACGAAGGCATCGCCTACGGCGTGGCCTATGCGCACGCGCAGGACAACGTCTGCCAGACGGCCGAGCACCTGCTCACCGCGCGCGGCGAGCGCTCGCAGTTCCTCGGCGCCACCGGCACCGGCGAGTTCGGCCTGGGTCGCCTGCCCAATTCGCAGATCGACCTGTTCGTGCGCAACCACATGGACGATGCCGTGCTGGCCCGCGCCGCCGATCCCGACCGCGAGGTGCGCTCGGCCATGCGCGGCTACGTGGCCGGCTACAACCGCTACCTGCAGGACGTGGGGCCCCAGGGCCTGCCCGAGGCATGCCGGGGCAAGCCCTGGGTGCGCCCCATGATGGCCAGCGACCTGTCGCGCACCACCGAGCTGTCGATGATCCAGGGCGGCCTGGCGGCCCTGGCGCCCGCGGTGCTCGAAGCCGCGCCGCCTGCTGTGAAGACGTCTGCCGCTGCCGAAGCGGTCGACCCGCAGCAGGCCGCGCTCGAGATCGCACGCTTGAGCTTCAACGCCAACCCCGAGGGCGGCGAGCTGGGCTCCAACGGCTGGGCCTTCGGCCGCAACGTCACGCCCGACGGCCGCGGCCTGGTGCTGGGCAACCCGCACTTCCCGTGGTTCGGCACCAACCGCTTCTGGGAGATGCATCTCACCATCCCCGGCAGCATCGACGTCATGGGCGCCACCGGCGGCCTCAGCCCCACCGTGGCCATCGGCTTCAACAAGGACGTGGCCTGGACGCACACCGTGTCCACCGGCAAGCGCTTCACGCTGTACGAGCTCAAGCTCGATCCGGCCGACCCCACCACCTACATCGTCGACGGCCAGCGCAAGAAGATGACGGCGAAGACCGTGGTGCTGCCGGCCGAATCCGCCGCAGCGGGCGCGCAGCCGGCGCGCAAGACCTTCTACAGCACCGAATGGGGGCCGGTGGTCTCGCTGCCGCGCGCGGGCCTGGCCTGGACCAGCACCACCGCCTACGCCATCCGCGACGTCAACTCGCTCAACACCCGCTCGGCCAGTGCCTGGATCAAGATGGGCCGCGCGCGCAACATCGCCGAGCTGCGCGAGGCCATGGGCAACCAGGGCATGCCGTGGATCAACACCATCGGCGCCGACCGCAGCGGCAACGCCATGTATGCCGACCTGTCCGTGGTGCCCGACGTGTCGGCCCAGCAGCTCAAGGACTGCGCGCCGTCGCCGGCCGCGGCGAAGCTCTTCGCCACCGCGGGCCTGGCCGTGCTCGACGGCTCGCGCGCCGCCTGCGACTGGAAGCGCGACAGCACCGCCGCCAGCCCCGGCGCCATTCCGCCGGCGCGCATGCCGGTGGTCGTCACGGCCGACTGGGTGCAGAACAGCAACGACAGCTTCTGGCTGGCCAATCCGCACATTGCCGCGCCCGCGAACATCTCGCCGCTGGTGGGGCCGATGGGCGTGCCGCAACGCCTGCGCACGCGCAGCGGCATCCTGGAGATCGAGGCTCGCCTGGCGGGCCGCGACGGCCTGCCCGGCAACAAGATGGGGGCGCAGGAGCTGCGCAGCGTGATCTTCCGCGACAGGAACCACGCCGGCGAACTGGTGATGGACGACTTGGCTGCCGCCTGCCGCAGCGCCGGCACGAGCCTGGGCGCCGACCAGCAGGCCGGTTGCCGCGCGCTGTCCGCCTGGGACCGGACGAGCACGCCGCAGGCCAAGGGCGCGCCGCTGTTCCGCGAGTTCTGGCGCAAGGCCAAGGACCTGCCCAATGTCTGGCGCGTGCCCTTCGACCCGGCCCGCCCGGTGGTCACGCCTGCCGGCCTGGACATGGCCACGCCCGCCACGCGCGACGCGGTCTTCAAGACACTGGGCGATGCCGTGGCCGCCGTGCGCACAGCCGGCTTCGCGCCCGACGTGGCGCTGGCCGATGTGCAGGCCCGCGTGGTCAAGGGCCAGAAGGTGGCCATCCCCGGCGGCGACGAATTCGAAGGCGTGCTCAACAAGGTGGAAAGCCAGGGCCAGCCGGTGATCGGGCCCCAGGGCTACAACATCAACTTCGGCACCAGCTACATCCAGGTGGTGGGCTTCGACGAGCGCGGCCCGGTGGCGCAGGCGCTGCTCACCTATGGCCAGAGCACCGACCCGGCCTCGCCGCGCGCCTTCGACCAACTGCGGCTGTTTTCGGAGAAGAAGTGGCTGCCGCTGCCCTTCCACCGCGCAGACGTGGAGGCGCAGCGCGAAGGCGCGCCGTTGCAATTGGCGTACTGACCGTTCGCCGCGCTCGTTGCGCCACGCAGGAAAAGGGAGCACGCCGTGCTCCCTTTTCTCTTGTTCCAGTCGCGCCCGGCGTACGCTGGCGCCCACGCGCGCTGTAGGCGCTCTCCCGCAGACGCGCTCCACATGCAGCGCCACCATGTCGACGTCCAACCGAAGCCAACCAGGAGACACGCATGCCCGCCGCCGAAGATCGCGAATTGCCTTCCGCCATCGAACTGGCCCGCCGCACCCAGTGGCGTTTTCCGGGCGAAAGCCCGGCCTACCGCGATGCCCGGCTGGCCCTGCTGGCCGAGGAGATCGAGCTGCGCCGGCACATCGAGCGCGTGGCGGCACAGCGGCGCGCGCTGCCGCCCGGCGGCGAGGTGCCGCACGACTACGCTTTCCAGGGCAAGCACGGCGCGGTGCTCCTGTCCGAGCTTTTCGGCGACCACGATTCGCTGGTCGTCTACAACTGGATGTACGGCCCGCAGCGCGAGCGGCCGTGTCCCATGTGCACGTCCATGCTCAGCGCGCTGGACGGCGAGATGCCCGACATCCTGCAGCGCACCGCCTTCGTGGTGGTGGCGCGCTCGCCCATCAGCCGCATGATGTCCTTTGCCATCGAGCGCGGCTGGCGCCACCTGCGCCTGTATTCCAGCGGCGGCACCACCTACAACCAGGACTATGCGAACGAGGATCCGGCCTCGGGCCAGGACAACGCGATGTTCAACGTGTTCAAGCGCGAGGGCAGCACCATCCGCCATTTCTGGGGCAGCGAGATGGGCATGGAAACCGCCGACCCGGGCCAGGATCCTCGCGGCGCGCCCGATCCGATGCCGCTGTGGAACATCCTGGACATGACGCCGCAGGGCCGCGGCAAGGACTGGTATCCGTCGCTGAGCTATCCGCTGGCCGACAACGAACGCGCCGTGGCGGCGTATTGAGCCGGCGCCGGGCGCCCCTCAGCGCCTGGGCGCCGGTGGCGCCTGCGGCTCGAGCGACCAGTTGGCCATGGCCTTGTCGGCCGCGCGCGCCAGGCCCTCGTTGATCTTGCGCGCAGTGAGCTGGGCTGACAGCTCCAGCTTCTTCAGGTCGCGCTCGGTGAGTTCCGGATTGGGCGCGAAGCTGAAGCAGCACAGGGTGCCATAGACACGCCCGTCGCTCAGCACGATGGGCGTGCTCAGGTGCGCGCCAATGGGAAAGTCGGTGGGCGGCAGCTCGGGCAGGCTCGGCTCCTGCGCCAGGTCGCGCACCAGGCGCGGCAGGCGCCCGTCGATCACGCGCTGGCAGAACGACTGCTCCAGCGGCGACGATTGCCCCGCCTCGATCACCCGCGCCGTGGGCGCGGTGTCCACGCGGCGGAACACGCGCTGGCCGTCGACGAATTCGGAAACGAACACCACGTCCATCTTCAGGTGCTCGCGGATCATGCGCAGCACCTCGGGGACGGCCTTGTCGATGAGCTGGTCGCTGCCCTCGGGCGTGGCGACCAGCAGTTCGCTCACCCGGACCTCGAAGGCGTCGGGTGCGTAGTCGGGTTCATGGAATGCCATTCGCCCGATTCTATGAATGCAGCGCAGCGCGTGTTTTCAGGGCCGGCATTCCCCGGTGGCATCGGCCTGCGGGGAAGCCGCCGTGCTGCGGCCATGGATCAGGCTCAGCAGCGGGCTGGTCATGGCGGTGGTGACCAGGGCCATCACCAGCAGCATGGTGAACAGCTGCGGGCCGATGAGGCCGGCGTCCAGCCCGATCTTCATCACGATCAGCTCCATGAGGCCGCGCGCGTTCATCAGCGAGCCGGTGGCCAGGCTGTCGCGCCAGCCGTAGCCCGACAGTCGTGCGCCCGCCGCGCCGCCGACGATCTTGCCCGCGGCCGCCACGACGACGACCAGCAGACCCAGCACCAGGCTGCCCGAGACGAAGGCGTCGGCCGTGGTCCCGAGGCCGGCCAGCGCGAAGAACAGCGGCATCAGCACCGCAATGGACATGGGCTCGATGCGCTGGACGAGCGAGTCCAGCAGGCGCTCGTCGCGCGGCAGGATCGCACCGAACAGGAAGGCACCGAAGACCGAATGCAGGCCGACCCATTCGCTGAACAGCGCGGTGCCCAGCAGGCCGAGCATGAGCAAGGCCATCACCGAGGCCGAAGGGTCGCCGTCGGGCGCATGGCGGCGCAGCAGCCAGCCGAAGCCGGGCCGCACGACCCAGTACAGCAATGCCAGCATGGCCACCACGCCGCCCGCCGTCTTCACCAGGCCGGCCAGGCCTTGGTGCGAACCGGCCCAGGCCACCACGACCGCCAGCAGGATCCAGGCGAAGACATCCGCCACCGCCGCCGCGCCCATGGCCAGCTGCCCGAAGGCGGTGTGCGTCTGCCCCCGGTCCTTCAGGATGCGCGCCATCACCGGGAAGGCGGTGATCGACAGGGCGGCCGCCATGAAGCCGGCAAAGGGCCAGAAGCCGACGCCCGCCGGCACCAGGCCCGGATACAGCAGCGGCGCCACGGCCACGCCCAGCGCCAGGGGCACGGCCACGCTCAGCGCGCCGACCGCGCCGGCCGACTTGAGGAGCGAGCGCATGCCCTGGTGCGAACGCAGCTCCAGCCCCACCACGAACATGAACAGCACCAGCCCCACGGTGGCCAGGGCCTGCAGGCCGGCGAGCGCGTTCGGCGCAAAGAGCTGCGCATGCCATTGCGGGAACAGCGCGCCCATGACGATCGGGCCGAGCATCAGGCCCGCTGCCATCTCGCCCACCACGGCAGGCTGGCCGAGATGGCGCAGCAACCAGCCGCAGGCGCGCGCGGTGCCAAGGATGACGATGAGCTGGAGCAGCAGGACAGTGACGGACATGCGCGAACCGCGGTGCGAAGACGAAGGGGCGCCGATGGTAGTTCAGGCGCCGGTGCCGGATGGCAGCGCGCTAGCTTTCTTCCCACTTGGGCCGCGACGGCAGCACGAAGTCGCCCTCGGGGCCGAGCGGATCATCGTCATCGGTGCGGACGGTGGCGGCTGCCATCAGCGCCGAGGTTTCGGCGCGCACGCCGTCCATGCGCCGGCGCCGCTCGTGTTCCGCGCGGGCGTCGGCAATGCGGGCCTCGTTGGCGCGGTACCGATGCCGTGCGACCGCCAGCGAGACAAGGCCTGCAACCAGGCAGAGCGTGGAATAGGCGAGGCCGAACAGGAGCGTGGTGATGCTGCCCGTCGGTTCGCCAGGGCCGTAGAGCGCCCACAGGCAGCCCAGCAGCGCCAAAAGCGAAACCAGGGTGGGCGCAAGGGCGCGGGTCGGTCGCGCGTTCCGCGTGGCCCCCGCAAGAAGAACGCTCAGGCAGCCTACGCTGCCGACCAGGAATGCCAGCGACAGCAGCGCGCCCCAGTCGCCGCCTGCGCGCACGGCGAGCGCGCCGACCTCGCGGGCCGCCAGCAGTCCGAAGATCAGCCAGGCCAGAAGCCAGCTGATGCCTGACCCCTGTTGTTGTCGGTCGTCATCGTCCACCGCCGCATGGTGGGTCCGGCCTATGTGGCCTGTCAACCCTGGGGGCAGTGGCAGGCACAGCATGCCGCCGCGTGGCGGGTCAGGCGAAGCGCACGGTCAGGGGTGGCAGCGGCGCCGCAAAATCGGCACGCCACTGCTGGCCTGGCTGCACCGGCCATGCATCGGTCCAGGTGCCGGTGGTGACCACGTCGCCGGGCTTGATCTCGGGGGCGCCGGCATAGTCCTGCAGTTCCTCGACGAAATGCAGCAGCGCATGCAGCGGGCCGTCCAGCACGTTGGCGCCCTGGCCGAGGTCCATCTGCTGGTCGCCATGCGACAGGCGCACGGTGCAGGCGGCCAGCAGCTTGTCGAGCGCTTCGCCGCTGCTGGAGAGCGCGCGCACCGGCGTGGCACGGCCCACCAGGAGGCGGCCATGCAGGCCGCTGTCGGCCACCGTCTCGGGCGCGCTGAACTTCCAGTTCTCGCAATGCGACTGCACGACCTCGAAGCCCGGCGCGAGCCAGTCGATGCATTCGAACAGCGCTTCGAGCGTGGGCGCGCGCGGCGGCGTGGCGCGCATGCCGAACACCACCTCGGGCTCCAGCCGCGGCTGGGCCAGCTGGGCCAGGCTCAGGCGGCCTTCATCGCCCTCGGCCCGGGTCAACGTGGTGTTCCACACGGTGCCCCAGATGGGCGCGAAGACGCCGTAGCGCTCCCAGATGGTCCGGTTGGTGAAGCCGACCTTGAAGCCCACCGGCTGCTCGCCGCGTTTCTCGCGCAGCGCGCGCACCGCCAGTGCGTCGCGGTAGGCCACCTCGAGGTCGGGCCAGTTGCCGGCATCGCGGTCTTGCGCAGGCCACAGCGTGCCGGCGTCGCTGTGCTGCAGCAAAAGTTCGGGCGTGAGGGTCATGGCCCAGTCTAGGACTGGGCGCGGGGTTTGACCAGCAGCCGCCGTCCCGCCCCCCATCCGCACCAGGCCATTGCCAGCGAGACGATCACGAACAAGATGGCGGAGGACTCGAAGCTGCCGGTCCAGCCGCGCAGCAGGCCGGCCAGCAGCGGACCGGCGGAGGCCAGGATGTAGCCGCCGCCCTGCGCCATGGCCGACAGCTGGGCCGTGGTGCCCGCATCGGGCGAGCGCAGCACGATGAGGGTGAGCGCCAGCGCAAAGGCCCCGCCCTGGCCCAGGCCCAGCAGCACGGCCCACAACCAGCGCCCGGACAGCGGCGCGAAGATGAAGGCCAGCATCGCCGTGCAGGTGATGACGGCCATGGCCACTGCCAGCGCGCGCTGGTCACGGCAGCGCGCCGCGATCGAGGGCGTGACCAGGCAACTGCCCAACTGCACGAGGATCGACACCGCCACCACATAGCCCGCTTCCGCGCCGTCGAGCCCGCGTTCGCGCAGCAGGGGCGCGAGCCAGCCCAGCACGATGTAGGCGAGGGCGGACTGCAGGCCCATGAAGCCCATCACCTGCCAGGCCAGCCGGTCGTGCCACAGGCTGCCGCTGCGCACCTGCGCATGCGCCGGCAGTGGCCGGGCGGCCAGCGCCTGCGGCGCCCACAGGATCAGCACCAGCGCCGCCGGCAGGGCCCAGGCGGCCAGCGTCAGCGCCCATTGGCCGTGGAACACGTTGCGCTCCAGCGGCACCGTGAAGGCGGTGGAGCTGGAGGCGCCGCCGCACACCGCGAGCGTGTACAGGCCCGTCATCATGGCCGCGTGCCGTGCGAAGTCGCGCTTGACCAGGCCCGGCAGCAGCACGTTGCCCACCGCGATGCCGGCGCCCGCCAGCGCCGTGGACATGAACAGCACGCCCAGGTGGCCCGTGCCGCGCAGCAGCGTGCCCACGCAGATCAAGAGCAGGGCGCCCAGCAGCACGCGCTCGGGCCCGAAGCGCCGGGCCAGCGCCGGCGCCGGAATGGCGAAGATGCCCAGGCACAGCAGCGGCAGGGTGGTGAGCAGGCTGGCGCCCGTCGGCCCCATGCCGGTGTCGCGCATCACCTCGGGCAGCAGCACCGAGATGCTGCCGAACACGGGCCGCAGGTTGAAGGCGATCAGGATCAGGCTGGCGCCCAGCAGCCACTGGCGGGCAAGGCTGGGCGCGGCGGTGGCGGCATGCGGGCCGTCCGCAGTAGAGCGGGGAAGGGAGGACATGGGGGCTGTCGACTCTAGCGGCAACCGGCGCCGCCTGCCGGCGGCGCGGCGGATGACCCCGCGTCGATGACCGGCGCGCGCCGGCATGCGCCCGCCTGCACGCTCCGCCACAATGTGCCGCGATGAGCACCCGCCGTCCCGATTCGCAAGCCCCAGCATTCGCCGAGTCCGAAACCCTGGCCGGACTGCCGATCCTGCCTTTTGCCGACGCCGCGGCCTGGCGGCGCTGGCTGGCGCGCCATGGCGGCAAGGAAAAGGGCCTGTGGCTCAAGCTCGCGAAAAAAGGCAATCCCGCGCCGAGTGTGGGCCGGGCCGAGGCCATCGAGGAGGCGCTGTGCCACGGCTGGATCGACGGCCAGCTCCAGGGCTACGACGACCTGTGGTGGCTGGTGCGCTTCACGCCGCGCCAGGCGCGCAGCAAGTGGTCACAGGTCAACTGCCGCACGGCGCTGCGCCTGATCGACGAGGGCCGCTTGCAGCCGGCGGGCCTGGCGCAGGTGGAGGCCGCCAAGGCCGACGGGCGATGGGAGGCGGCCTACGCATCGCAGAGCGAAGCCACTGTTCCGCCCGACCTGCAGGCGGCGCTGGATGCCAACCAGGCCGCCGCCCAATTCTTCGCGAAGCTCAACGGCGCGAACCGCTTCGCCATCCTCTACCGCGTGCAGGAGCCCAAGCTGCCGGCCACGCGGGCGCGGCGCATCGAGCAGCTGGTGGCCATGCTGGCGCGGGGCGAGACCATCCACCTGATGCCGGAGAAGAAGAAGCGCGAGGCGGCAGGGCGCGGCGAGGACGACTTGAAGTAGAAACGCGGCTTTCCAGAACCATCCTTTTTTTGGAGATTCCATGACATCGAAGATCACCGTCGAGACCTGCGTCCGCGCCCCCGTCGCCGAAGTCTGGCGCGCCTACACCACGCCCGAAGACATCCGGCAGTGGAACGCCGCATCGCCCGACTGGCACACCACGGCCGCCACGGTGGACCTGCGCGAGGGCGGTGCCTTTTCTTCGCGCATGGAGGCCAAGGACGGCAGCATGGGTTTCGACTTTGCCGGCACCTACACGCGGATCGTGCCGAACCAGCGCATCGACTACGCCTTCGGTGAGCGCAGCGCCACGGTGGAATTCATCGACCAGGGCGATGGCGGCGTGCTGGTGCGCGTGAGCTTCGACCCCGAGAACGAATTTCCGCTCGAGCAGCAGCGCGAAGGCTGGCAGGCGATCCTCGACAACTTTGCGCGGCACGTGCAGGCGCGCCGCTAGCCGGGCATGCCCAGGTACGTCGCCTTCCTGCGGGGCGTGAGCCCGATGAATGCCAAGATGCCCGAGCTCAAGAAGTGCTTCGAGGCCGCCGGCTTCACCAACGTGCGCACTGTCCTGTCGAGCGGCAACGTGGTGTTCGATGCGCGCGCTGCGTCCGAGCCGGCGCTCGCGCGCAAGTGCGAGGCGGCCATGCACAAGGCGCTGGGCCGCAGCTTCTACACCATCGTGCGGCCGGTCTCGCACCTGCGCGAATTGCTCGCCACCGACCCCTTCGCCGCGCACGGCGTGCCGGCCAAGGCCAAGCGGGTGGTGAGCTTTTTGCGCGAGGCGCATGCCCCGAAGGCGGCGCTGCCGCTGGCGCAGCACGAGTCGGCGGTGCTGTGCATGATCGGGCGCGAGGTGTTCTCGGCGTATGTGCCCACCGACAACGGCCCGGTGTTCATGCGGCTCATCGAGCGCACCTTCGGCAAGGACATCACCACGCGCACCTGGGACACGGTCGCCAAATGCGCCGACGCCTGATGGCTCTTTTTCTCCAAGGACTCCCATGTTCCCGAACGACGTTCTCCTGGCCTACCTGATTGCCGTGCTCGTGGTGGTGATCGCGCCGGGGCCCGACAACATCCTGGCCATCAGCCGCGGCCTGAGCCAGGGGCGGCTGGCCGCGGCGCTGTCCTCGGTGGGGGCGGGCCTGGGCATCATGGTGCACACCGTCGCGGCCACGCTGGGGCTGGCACTGGTGCTGCAAACTTCGCCGCTCGCCTTCTGGGTGGTGAAGGCGGTGGGCGCCACCTACCTGCTGTGGCTGGGCTGCAAGGCCATCTTCTCGCGCAGCCTCATCTCCTTCGTGCCGGCCGCGCAGCAGCCCTTGAAGCGGGTGTTTCTCACCGGGCTGCTGTCGAATGTGCTCAACCCCAAGCCGGGCCTGTTCGTGGTGGCCTTCATTCCGCAGTTCTGCGCCGCCACACGCGGCTCGGTGCCGGCGCAGATGCTGGTGTACGGCGCCATCTTCGCGGTGCTGACGGCCATCATCTTCACCGTGCTCGGCGCCTTCGCCGCGCAGCTGAGCCAGGCGCTGTCGCGCAGGCCGCGGCTGGTGGTGGGCGCCAACGTGGGGGCGGGGCTGACCTTCATCGCCGCGGGTGTGTCCATCCTTGCGCTCGACCGGCGGCGGTGAGGCCCGGCATGCATCGGGTCTTCGTGTTCGGCACCTTGAAGGAGGGGTTTCCGAACTTTGCGACGAACAAGGGCCGGCGGGTGGCGGGCGACTTCGTGACGAAAGAGCGCTATCCCTTCTACCTGGTGGGGGAGCGCCATTCGCCCTGGCTGCTCGATCAGCCGGGAGAAGGCGAGCGCATCGTCGGTCAGGTGTTCGAGGTCGATGAAGCTGCGCTGGAGGCGATGGACGTGCTGGAGCGGATCAACGAACCGGACGGCTATAGGCGCAAGACGATTTCGGTTGCATCGTGTGCAGCCGAGGATCCCACCCCCATCGATGTGTTCGTCTACATGAAGCAGACCGGCCACTTTGTCCGGTCCGAAGCGCGACTTGGGCCGCTGCGCGAGTACACGCTCGAACATGCCGCGCTCTATCGACCAAGACCGCGGTTGGAAGAGCTATTGCTGGACGGCGCCTTGTCTCAAGCGGGGGAACCTGCCGATCCTGCCTACTTCGAGAAGCTGCGCAAGCGGGTGCTGGGGTAGTACGGCCCGACCTTCTCAGATGAGGCTCGAAATCCGCCGCGCCGCCGCAAGCAGCGACGGCAGCATCGTCTCCTGCATCACCTTGGCACTGGTGCGATTCGCCTGGCCGCTGATGTTGAGCGCGGCCACCATGCGGCCCGCGCGGTCGGTGATGGGGGCGGCGATGGAGATGAGGCCTTCCTCCAGCTCCTGGTTGACCACGCACCAGCCCTGCTTGCGGGCCTGCTGCACGCGGGCCGTGATGGCCTCGCGCTCGGTCAGCGTGTGCTTCGTGAAGGCCTCGATGGTCGATGCCGCCAGGCGGGCCTGCAACTCGTCTTCCGGCAGGTCGCTCAGAAGCAATCGGCCCATGGACGTGCACCAGGCCGGCAGGCGCGAGCCCACGCCGAGGGTGATGCGCATGATCTTCTGCGTGGGCACGCGCAGCACATAGACGATGTCGGTGGCGTCGAGCACGGCGGCCGAACACGACTCCTGCACCTCGCGCACCAGGTCTTCCATCACGGGCTCGGCGCGGTTCCAGATGGGCATCGACGACAGGTACGCAAAGCCCAGGTCGAGGATGCGCGGCGTGAGGGAGAAGAGCTTGCCGTCGCTGGCCACATAGCCCAGCGTCTGCAGCGTGAGCAGGATGCGGCGCGCGCCGGCGCGGGTGAGGCCGGTGGCCGCTGCCACTTCCGACAGCGTCTGGCGCGGCGCCCTGGCGCTGAAGGAGCGGATGACTTTCAGCCCGCGTGCGAACGACTGCACGTAGGCGTCCCCGGGGCGGGGTGTATCAGTCTGTGCCTGGCGGCTTGTCATGACGGGCGATCCTCTCTAAAATTCATTATACGAACAAATGTTCGATATACGAACAATCATGCAGGCAGATCGCAAGTCGGTTGTTCAGTGCTTTCCCCCACCCAGGAGACAGATTCAATGATCGACAAGATCGCCGCCTCCATCGCGGACGCCATGTCCGGCATCCAGGACGGCGCCACCGTTCTCATCGGCGGCTTCGGCACCGCCGGCATCCCCAATGAACTCATCGACGGCCTGATCGCCCACGGCGCCAAGGACCTGACCGTGGTGAACAACAACGCCGGCAACGGCGACACGGGCCTGGCCGCGCTGCTCAAGGCCGGCCGCGTTCGCAAGATCATCTGCAGCTTTCCGCGCCAGGCCGACAGCTTCGTGTTCGACGAGCTGTATCGCAGCGGCAAGCTCGAGCTGGAACTGGTGCCGCAAGGCAACCTGGCCGAGCGCATCCGTGCCGCCGGCGCGGGCATCGGCGCCTTCTTCTGCCCCACGGGCTTCGGCACGCAACTGGCCGGCAATCGCGAAACGCGCGAGATCAACGGCAAGCAGTACGTGCTCGAATACCCCATCCACGGCGACGTGGCGCTCATCAAGGCCGAGCGCGGCGACCGCTGGGGCAACCTCACCTACCGCATGGCGGCGCGCAACTTCGGGCCGGTGATGGCCATGGCCTCGAAGAAGACCATCGCCACCGTGCACGAGATCGCGGAACTGGGCACCATGGACCCCGAGTCCATCGTGACGCCCGGCATCTTCGTGCACCACGTCGTCAAGATCGATCGCGTCGCCACGCAAGCCGGCGGCTTCAAGAAGGCAGCATGACCATGAGCTACACCCGCCGCACCAAGGACGAACTCGCCAAGCGCGTCGCGCAGGACATCTTCGACGGCGCTGTCGTCAACCTGGGCATCGGCCAGCCCACGCTGGTGGCCAACCACCTGCCGGCCGGCCGCGAGGTCATCCTGCATTCCGAGAACGGCATCCTGGGCATGGGCCCCGCGCCGGCCGAAGGGCAGGAAGACTACGACCTCATCAACGCCGGCAAGCAGCCGGTCACGCTGCTGCCCGGCGGCGCCTTCTTCCACCATGCCGACAGCTTCGCCATGATGCGCGGCGGCCACCTCGACATCTGCGTGCTGGGCGCCTTCCAGGTGTCGGCCACGGGCGACCTGGCCAACTGGCACACCGGCGAGAAGGATGCGATTCCCGCCGTGGGCGGCGCCATGGACCTGGCCATCGGCGCCAAGCAGACCTGGGTCATGATGGACTTGCTCACCAAGAAGGGCGAGAGCAAGCTGGTCGAGCAATGCACCTATCCGCTCACCGGCATCGGCTGCGTCAAGCGCGTGTATTCCGACCTTGCCACGCTGGAGTGCACGCCGCAGGGCCTGAAGCTCATCGACCTGGTCGACGGGCTGACGCACGCCGAACTCGAGAAGCTGGTCGGCCTGCCGATCGCCGCTGCCTGAACTGCCGCCTGATCCATCCACCATTCACCGGACTCCTCCCATGACCATCCACGAAGCTTTCATCTGCGATGCCATCCGCACGCCCTTCGGCCGCTACGGCGGCGCACTGTCGAGCGTGCGCGCCGACGACCTGGGCGCCATTCCGCTCAAGGCCCTGATGGAGCGCAATGCCAAGGTCGACTGGCAGGCCGTGACCGACGTGCTGTATGGCTGCGCCAACCAGGCCGGCGAAGACAACCGCAACGTGGCGCGCATGTCGGCGCTGCTGGCCGGCCTGCCGATGGACCTGCCCGGCGCCACCATCAACCGCCTGTGCGGCTCGGGCCTGGACGCGGTGGGCACCGCCGCGCGCGCCATCAAGTCGGGCGAAGCCGGCCTCATGATCGCCGGCGGCGTGGAAAGCATGAGCCGCGCGCCCTTTGTCATGCCCAAGGCGGAAAGCGCCTTCAGCCGCGCCAACGCGGTGTACGACACCACCATCGGCTGGCGCTTCGTCAACAAGCTGATGAAGGCGCAGTACGGCGTCGACTCCATGCCCGAGACGGCGGAGAACGTGGCCACCGATTACAAGATCGAGCGCGAGGCGCAGGACCGCATGGCGCTCGCATCCCAGCAGAAGGCCGTGGCCGCGCAGAAGTCGGGCTTCTTCGATTCGGAGATCGTGCCCGTCACCATCCCGCAGAAGAAGGGCGACCCGGTGGTCGTCAGCAAGGACGAGCATCCCCGCGACACCAGCCTCGAGGCGCTCGCCAAGCTCAAGGGCGTGGTGCGCCCTGACGGCACCGTCACGGCCGGCAACGCCAGCGGCGTGAACGATGGCGCCGTGGCGCTGCTGCTGGCCAGCGAGGCTGCTGCCGCCAAGAACGGCCTCACGCCGCGCGCCCGCGTGGTCGGCATGGCCACCGCTGGCGTGCCGCCGCGGGTGATGGGCATCGGCCCGGCCCCCGCCACCGAGAAGGTGCTGGCACTCACCGGCCTCAAGCTCGACCAGATCGACGTCATCGAACTCAACGAAGCCTTCGCCGCCCAGGGCCTGGCCGTGCTGCGCATGCTGGGCCTGAAAGACGACGACGCGCGCGTCAACATCAACGGCGGCGCCATCGCGCTGGGCCACCCGCTGGGTGCCAGCGGCGCGCGCCTGGCCACCACGGCCATCAACCAGCTGCACAAGCAGAAGGGCCGCTACGCGCTGTGCACCATGTGCATCGGCGTGGGGCAGGGCATTGCGGTGATCCTCGAGCGCGTCTGATTTCTCTGGCCGCGCCGGCTCGCGGCCATCTCCTGCCTTCTTTCCATTTCGGTTGCGGCCGGGCGCACGGGTGCCCGGCCGCAACCGTGTGTGCCCCCGATTCAAACCACTGGAGACGATCCTTGAAATTCAACCAAGCCCTGAGCCGCCGCGGTTTCGCAGCCGCATCCTTGGCCATGGCCGCCGCTGGCCTGCTGCCCGGCGCCGCAGTCGCGCAGTCCGCCGCCGCAGCGCAGTTCCCCACCAAGCCGGTGCGCATCATCACGCCCTTCCCGGTGGGCGGCGGCCCCGACGGCGTGGCACGGCTCATCGCGGACAAGCTCTCGCGCGCGTGGGGCCAGCCGGTGGTGGTGGAGAACCGCCCGGGCGGCAACGGCTTCATCGCCATCGATGCATGGAAGCGCGGTGCCAAGGACGGGCATGACCTGCTGGTGGCCGACAACGTGCACCTGGCGGCCTACCCGGCACTGTTCAAGAAGCTGCCCTACGACCCGGCCAAGGACTTCGATGCGCTGCTGCCGCTGTTTCGCACCTACTTCTTCTTCACCGTGCCGGTCGACAGCAAGTACAAGAGCGTGGGCGACCTGATCGCCGACGCCAAGGCGCATCCGGGCAAGCTCAACTACGGCTCCTGGTCGGTGGGCAACCCGGTGCACCTGGGCTCGGAGCTGTTCGAGTCGGCCACCGGCACGCAGATGGAGCACGTGATCTACAAGGAAACCACGCAGCTCTACACCTCGGTGGCCACCGGCGAACTGGCCTTCGCACTGGGCTCCAGCGCCACCGCGGGCCCGCTGCAGCGCGCGGGCAAGCTGCGCTTCCTGGCGGTGGCGGCGCCGCAGCGCGTGGCCGCCTTCCCCGACGTGCCCACGGTGGGCGAGTCCGGCGGCCCCAAGGGCTTCGAGGTGATCGGCTGGAACGCGATCGTGGTGCCGCCGGGCCTGCCGGCCTCGGTCACCGACAAGATCAAGCGCGACATCGAGAAGGGCCTGGCCGAGGCGGATGTGCAGGAGAAGTTCAAGAGCTTCGGCTACGAACCTTTCCCCACCACGCGCGACCAGTTCAACAAGTTCGTGCAGAGCGAGACGCAGCGCTTCACCGACGTGATCCGCAAGGCGAACGTGTCGCTGGACTGAAGCGCCACGCGCAACGGCAATGAACAGGGCGCCACCGGCGCCTATCAGAAGCTGTGGCCGAAGCGGATGTAGAACCCGTGGTTGTCGCCGCTGCCCTTGGCGTAGTCCACGCTCACCAGCATGTTCTCCTTGGGCTTGATGATGTAGAAGGCGCCGAGGCCCGCCATGGGGTAGAGGTTGTCGCCGCTGCAGGACTTGCCGTCGCCGTACAGGCAGGTGGCGCCGGCGAAGACCTTGCCGCCCCATTGCGGCCGGAACATGTAGCGGTTCTCGGCCTCGAAGGCCAGCGAGTTCTTGCCCAGGTACTGGCCGCGCGTGTAGCCGCGCATCTGCACCGTGGCTTCGCGTGAAGCCGGCGCGTCGTGCGTCCAGCGGGCGCTGGCATGCAGGGCCACCACGTTGTTCTCGCCGGTGCGCACATACCAGCGCCAGTCGGCGTTGTAGACGTCGTAGCTCACGTCGCCGCCCAGGCTTTCGCGAAACGCCACGTTGTAGAGCTGGGCGTACGCGCCGCTGGAAGGGTTGTGCTGGTTGTCGCGCGAGTCGTAGCTCAGGGCGATGCCCAGGCCCGCAGCGTCCACGCCGGTGATGCCTGCCTCGTCGAGGATCTGGTCGGACAGCACGTCCACGCCATCCACGCCGTAGTTGGAACGCACGGCCTGCACGCCCAGGTACAGGTGCGGCATCACGCGGTGCTGGTAGCGCAAAAAGTAGCCGCGGATCTGCTCGTCGTCATGCACTTCCAGGCCGGTGCCCAGGAAGTCGAGGTAGTCGTTGGTGGCCTTGCCGCCGGCCATTCCGACGACGACGCGGTCGCGGTCTTCATTGAAGTAGAGCTTGCCGCCGGCCCCGACCGTGGACGAGCCGGTGTTTGAGTACTTGGCCTGCACGCCGATCAGCGAGGGCGGCGACGCTTCGTCGAAGCGGTGGATGTAGGCGCCCATCGCGCCCACCGAGGTGCCGAGCTTGGGGCCACTGCTCACCAGCGGCACCAGCAGCCAGGGGGAGCGCGCATGCTGCGCCATCGCGCCCTTGTCCTCTTCTTGCGGCTGTGACTCGTGTTGGCCCTGCTCTTGGGCATGCGCCACCAGGCAGATCGACGCCGCCAGGGCGGCCAGGCAGCGAGAGGCTTTGCGTTGCGTGTCTTCCATCATCGACGCGCATGCTGAAGGCGCGGCCGCCTGCGGTCAAACTTTGTCGACGCGACTGTCTCGGTTCTTTAGTCCTTTGGTTGACTTGTTCGAGACGGCTTACAAATGTAACCTGATGTACTCCAAATCGTTGCATCAGGAGTTTCTGTGGATCTCGACAAACGGCGCTGGTTGCAAGGCCTCGGCGCCACGGCTGCGGGTCTCGCACTGCCGATGGCCTGGGCGCAGCCCGACGCGGCCGCGCGTGCGCGCACTTCCGGCCGCGCTGCTGCGGATGCCATCTGGCCCACCAAGCCGGTGAAGCTGCTGGTCGGCTTTCCTGCCGGCGCCTCGCCCGACCTGGCGGCTCGCGCCGTGTCCGAGCCGCTGTCGCAGCTGCTGCGCCAGCCGGTGGTGGTCGAGAACAAGCCCGGTGCCAGCGGCAACGTGGCGGCCGACCTGGTGGCCAAGTCCACCGACGAACACACCTTCGGCGCGCTGATCAACGGCAACCTGACGATTGCCAAGCTGCTGAGCGACAAGACGCCTTTCAACCCGGAGACGGACTTCGCGCCGGTGGGCCTGATCGGCACCGCGCCGCTGGTGTTCACGCTGGCCGGCAATGCGCAAGGCGACAACCCGGTGGACCTGGTGCACTGGGCGCGCAGCCAGGGCGCATCGGCCGTCTATGGCTCGCCGGGCAACGGCACCGTGGGGCATTTGGGCATGGAGCTGCTCAAGACGCGCACCGGCATCACCGCCAAGCACCAGGCCTTCAACGGCAACCCGGCGGTGATCAAGGCCATGCTGGAAGGCAAGGTGCAGATGTCGCTGTTGCCACCGGGTCTGGTGATGCCCCATGTGCAGGCCGGCAAGCTGCGTGCGGTGGGCGTGACGTCGCCCGAGCCCAGCCCGCTGGTCAACGGCATGAACACGCTGCGCGATGCATCGGTGCGCGGCGCCGACCTGGAGATCTGGACCGCGATGGCCGGCCCGGCCAGCCTGCCGGAGAGCATCGTGGAGAAGATGAACGCCGCGCTGGTGACGGTGATCCGCCGCCCCGAGGTGAGCAAGCGCCTGATCGAGGTGGGCTGGCAGGCGCAGCCCGGCACGGCCGACGCGCTGGCCTCGCGCATGCGCAAGGACACGGCGACGCTGGGCGGCGTGATCCTGATGCGCGGCATTCGCGCCGACGCCTGAGCTCAGTAGCGCCGGCCGACCAGGGCGAGGTAGTCGCCGCGCGTTTCTTCCGACACGCTGGACACCACCTGGCGCCACGGCGTCTGGTGGCGCGCGAGCAACCGCGCATCGGCCACCGAGCGCGAGCGGCAGAACCAGTGGCAGCTGTGCTGGAACAGCAGCAGCTCGGCCGTGATCATGTAGGCCCGGTCCTTGTCCTTGCGGTGCGCGCTGTTGTCGATGCCCGCCTGCAGGCCGCGCGCGTGCAGCTCGAACAGGCGGCGCGCATCGAACAGCCGGGCACGCGGCAGCAGCTGCTGCGCATACGGCAGGCCGAAGGGCAGCTTGCTCACCTGGGCCTGGGATGCCGGCACGCCGGCGAAGTCGCGCGCGAAGTTGGCCATCTGGCCGGCCAGCGTGCGCTCGGTTTCCAGCAGCATGTTCCACAGCGGGGTGCGGCGCTGCGGGTCCTGCTCGTCGAGCCAGCGCAGGTAGCCTTCCATCAGCTGTTCCATCAGGCGCTCGATCTGGTAGCCGCGCAGCACGCTGCCCAAGAGGGCGATGCGACGGCGCTGCTCGAAGGCGTTGAGCACGGCATAGCTGGCGGCCAGCACGAAGATCCAGCTGAGGATGCTCATGGAAGGAGGGAAAAGAGAAGGTCGCGCATGAGGCGATGAGTCTACGTGCTGTCCCTTTTCCCCTGTGCCTGCCAGACCAGCGTGGCGGCGGCCAGGTCTTCCAGCGCACTGCCCACGGCCTTGAAGACGGTGCGCTCTTCTGCGCTGGTACGGCCGGTTCGCTCGCCCTTGCACAGCTGCGCCAGCGTGGACTGCACCGCGTCCGCGCGCAGCTGGCCGCCGGCCATCGCGTCCAGCAGGTCGCCGGATTTCTTCAGCGCCTCTTCGGTGTCGACGAAGGTGCGGGCGCCGCCTCCGAAGCAGGACGGATCGGCTTCGCGCATCTGCGGCGTGAAGCTGCCGATGAGGTCCAGGTGCGAGCCGGGCGCCAGCCAGTCGCCCTGCACCAGGGGCGCGGTGGACAGGGTGGCGCAACTGACGATGTCGGCGCGCCGAACCGCGGCTTGCAGGTCGGGCACCGCCTGCGCGTTCACGCCCTCGGCCCGCCATTGCGCGGCCAGCTTCTGCGCGCCTTCGGGCCGATGGTTCCACACCATCACCTCGTCGATCCCGGGACGCACCTGCGCCATGGCGGCGGGCAGAAGGCGCGCCACGCGGCCGGTGCCCAGCACCAGCAGGCGCCGCGCATCGGCGCGCGCGAGAAAGGAAGCGCCCAGCGCGGCGGCCGCCGCGGTGCGGCGCGAGGTGATCTCGTCGCCGTCCATCAGCGCCAGCGGCACGCCGGTGCGGGCGTCGTACAGGATGTAGTTGGCATGCAGGCCCGGCAGGCCGCGCGCGCTGTTGCCGGGCCAGATGTTCACCGTCTTGATGCCCATGAAGCCGGCCTCGCTCCAGGCCGGCATGATCAGCACCGTGCCCGCGTCCGGCCCGACCTGCACCTGGTGCACATGGCGCAGAGGCACGGTGGTGTCGGCGGCAAAGGCGGCCTTCAGCGCGGGCACCAGGCGGTCGAAGCTAAGGGGCGTGCGGGTGGATGCGGCATCGAAGATCTGCATGGCGTGAAGGCGAGGGGTGTTGGGACTGGCGCTCGGCAGGAATTGTGGCGCGCCGCCACAATGGCGCCTTCGTCTTCCTGCCTCCGCCGCTTGTGCCGGCGCTTTCGTCTTGACGCTCCCCGTTATCACCAATGTCCACTTCTACATGGTCGCGGTGCCTGCCGTGCTGCTGCTGGGCATCAGCAAGAGCGGCTTCGGCGCCGGCTTCGGATCGCTGGCCGTGCCCCTGATGGCGCTGGCGGTGCCGGTGCCCGACGCGGCCGCCATCCTCATGCCGCTCTTGTTCGTGATGGACGTGCTGGGCCTGGCGGCGTTTCGGCGCGACGTGGACTATCGGCTGCTGAAGTTCCTGGTTCCCTTCGGGCTGGTGGGCATCGTGGCCGGCACGCTGCTGTTCCGGCTGCTGTCGCCGGCCACGGTGGCGGGCATCGTGGGCGTGTTCACGCTGCTGTTCCTGGCGCAGCGGCTGATGTTTCCGCCCAAGCCCAACGACCCGCTGCCGCGGCGCGAAGTGGGCGCGGTGCTGACGGTGGCGTCGGGCTTCACCAGCTTCATCTCGCATGCGGGCGGGCCGCCGCTCAATGCGTACCTCATTCCGCTGCGGCTGTCGCCCATCGCCTTCACGGCCACGGTGGCGTACTTCTTCTTCGTGGTGAACCTGAGCAAGTGGATTCCCTACGCCTGGCTGGGCCTGCTGGACCTGCGCAACATGGCGACCTCGCTCATGCTGATGCCGCTGGCGCCCATCGGCGTATGGGTGGGCGTGCGCATCGCGCGCCGCATCGACGCCAAGACCTTCTACCTGTTCATCTACGCGGGCATGCTCCTGGCCGGCCTGAAGCTGGTGTGGGACGGCTTCTTCGCGGGCTGACCTGACTTCTCCTTTTCATTCCAACACGCGAGCGCAACGCCATGGCCACCAACAACTCTTCTGCGAACACAGCACAACACCTCGTCGTCATCACCGGCGCCTCGCGCGGCATGGGGCGCGCCATGGCCGAGCAGCTGCTGGCCCGGCCCGGCCACACGCTCATCTGCATCTCGCGCGGCAGCTCGCCGGAGCTGGCGGCTGCGCCGGTGGGCGAAGGCAGTTCGCTGCAGCAATGGACGCATGACCTGGACGACGCCTCGGTGGCGGCCCGCCAGTTGTCGGCGTGGCTCGCGGGCGTGGAGGCCGGCCGCTATGCCAGCGCCACCCTCATCAACAACGCCGGCGTGATCGCGCGGCCCGCGCCCTTGTCGGACGCCGAACTGCCGGACCTGGCCCGCGCGCTGCGCGTCGGGCTGGAGGCGCCCATGCTGCTGGCCAGCGCCTTCCTGAAGGCGACCCAGGGCTGGACGCAGGCCAGCCGCAAGGTGCTCAACATCTCGTCGGGCCTGGGCCGCAACGCCATGGCCAGCCAGGCGCCTTACTGCGCGGCCAAGGCGGGCATGGACCACTTCTCGCGCGCCCTGGCCCTGGAAGAAGCCCATTCGCCCCACGGCGCGCGCGTGGTGTCGCTGGCCCCGGGCGTGATCGACACCGACATGCAGGTGCAACTGCGCGGCGGCGACCCGGCCAAGTTCCCGGACCGGGAGCGCTTCACGCGCATGCAGAGCGAAGGCATGCTGGCGACCCCGCCCGTGGCTGCTGCGCGGGTGCTGGCCTATCTGGACCGGGCCGACTTCGGCAGCAACCCGGTGGCGGACGTCCGGGATAACTGAGCTGGGCCGCCGCGCTCAGGCGCCGGCGATTTCGCGCCGCACCAGTTCCGATTCGGGCGAGTAGGGCCGCAGGAAGGCGGTGGTTTCTTCCACCGGGCAGGCCAGCCAGTCTTCCAGCCAGGCGTCATGCAGCAGCGCCGGGTGCCGCACGCCGCCTTCGCAGCGCACGGTGAGGATGGAGAAGCTTTCCACGCACTGGCCCTGCGGCGAGCGCCAGCCGTTCCACAGGCCCGCCACGGCCAGCACGGTGCCGTCGGCGCGGCTGAGCTGCTGGATGCTGCCCGGGCCGTTCCTGCCTTCGATGATCAGCGCATCGGCCAGCACCACGCAGCGGTGTCCGCGCTTCCAGGGCTGCAGGTAGTTGCGTTCCGTTGCGGCGGTTTCGGCGGCGGCTTCGAAGAGTGGGTCCTCACCGTCCTTGGAGAACAGCGGGATCAAGCCCCAGCGGCCGGTGACCGCCTCGAACGGGCTCATGGGCTTGAGGCTGCCTGGGTGGTCCGCGCGCGGCCTGCGCACGAAGATGCCCGACTCGCCGGGCCGCACCGTCTGCTGCGGCCCCGGTTGAAAGGCCACGCCAAAGCGCATGGCATAGGGCTCTCGCTCCCGCGCGCTTTGGTAGTAATGGATCATGGAATCCACTATACGGCGCGGTTGCGAGCGCCGTATGTATGTCGCAAGTCGAGTGGACCCGGAAGTAGCGCTAAAGATACAGTCTTTGCAATAGGCGAATCAGCGTTTCACGCTCGCGCGAATTCAGCTTGGCGCTGGCGTCGAGCTCGGCCTGCTGGACCGCCTGCTCGGCTTCGCGGGTGAGCTTCTCGCCGGCGCTGGTGAGGTACAGGCCGACGGCGCGGCCGTCGCGCGGATGGGGCCGGCGCTCGATCAGGCCGCGGCTGTCGAGCGCGGCAATCAGGTTGACCAGGTTGGGCGGCAGGATGTCCAGCGTGGCGCACAGCTGGCGCGAGGTGGCGCCGGGGTTGTGTGCCAGCAGCGACAGCACCGAGAAGTCCACCTGCTTGAGGCCGTAGGGTGCCATGCGGTCGGAGAACACGGTGCTGATCTGCGACCAGGCGCGCCGCGCGTTGTAGCCCACCAGGGTTTCCAGGAAGCCGTTGTCCAGCCTTTCGCTGCCGCGCGGTGCAGCCGCGTGGCCGTGCTTCTCCGCGCCCTTGCCGGTCTTGGTGCTCTTGGTGTCTCGCGTCATGGCCATTGAGCCTAACGCCTTTCAGCGCGGGGCCGTCACACTTTCGCAGGCGCGCTTGACCAGGCCCAGGCGCATGTCGAACTCGGGCAGCAGCCAGCGGCGGAAGGCGGCGGCCGGCGCTGCCCAGCGCGTGTCGCCCGCCGGGGCGGCGCGTTCGATGCGGGCCCAGGCCCAGGCCATCAGCGTGAGCATGGCCACGCGCAGGTAGTCGTCGGCCACTTCATAGGGCAGCTGCGGATCGGCCTGGGCCGCCAGCGCGACCGAGGTGCCCAGGTAGCGCAGCTGCGCCATGCGGCGCTGCGCGTCGGCCTCGTTGTCGCGGGAGGCGTCGAGCTCGTCGCGCAACTCGATCAGGCAGGCGGCCAAGCCGGCGCCGGCATCGGGCAGCACCTTGCGCACCAGCAGGTCGATGGCCTGGATCTCGTTGGTGCCCTCGTAGATCATGGTCACGCGCGCATCGCGCAGCACCTGCTCGATGCCCCATTCGCGCACATAGCCGTGCCCGCCGAACACCTGCAGGCATTCGCTGGCGCCCTGGAAGGCCTGGTGCGTGCACGCGGCCTTGAGCACCGGCGTGACGAAGCTGCACCAGCGCTCGGCCTTTTCGCGCTGGGCCTTGTCTGCGGCGTGCTTGGCCACGTCCAGCTGCACGGCGGTGCGGTAGGCGATGAGCCGCGCGCCGTCGACCCAGGCGCGCTGTGTGTCCAGGATGCGGCGCATGGCCGGGTGTTCGGCGATGAGGTCGGCCGCATCGCCGTCGCCGCGCGAGGCGGGCCGCAAGCCCTGGCGTGTGGGTGCCCGCATCTGCCGCCGCTCGCGTGCATAGGCGTCGGCCTTCTGCCAGGCGGCGTCCAGCAGGCCGATGCCCTGCAGCGCCACATGCAGGCGGGCCGAGTTCATCATGACGAACATGGCTGCCAGCCCCTTGCCGGCTTCGCCCACCAGCCAGCCCACGGCATCGTCGAAGCGCATCACGCAGGTGGGGCTGGCATGCAGGCCCATCTTTTCCTCGATGCGCTCGCAGCGCACCGTGTTGCGCGTGCCATCCTGCAGCACCTTGGGCACCAGCACCAGCGACAGGCCCTTGGGGCCGGGCGGCGCATCAGGCTGGCGCACCAGCACCAGGTGCACGATGTTGTCCGTCAGGTCGTGCTCGCCGCCGGAGATGAAGATCTTCTCGCCCGTCACCCGCTGCGTGCCATCGGCCTGCGGCACCGCGCGCGTGCGCACCAGGCCCAGGTCGCTGCCGGCGTGGGCTTCGGTGAGGCACATGGTGGCCAGCCATCGGCCGCTGGCGATGGGTGCCAGGTAGCGTGCGCGAAGCTCTTCGCTGCCGTGGTGGCGGATGCATTCGTAGGCGCCGTGCAGCAGGCCCGGCGCCATGGTGAAGCCATGGTTGGCGGCGCTGAGCCATTCGTACAGCACGGCATCGAGCGCGGCCGGCAGGCCCTGGCCGCCGTCTTCCGGTGCGGCCGAGAGCGCGGGCCAACCGGCCTCGACGAAGGCCTGGTAGGCCTCGCGGAAACCGGGCGGCATGCGCACTTCGCCATCGTTCCACTGCGCGCCGGTTTCGTCGCCGCTGCGGTTGAGCGGCGCAATCACTTCGCCGACGAAGCGGCCGGCCTCCTGCAGCAGCTGGTCGGCCAGCGCATCGTCGACTTCGGCGAAGGCGGGGAGGGATCGCAGCGTATGGCCCGCCTGCAGCACCTGCTGCTGCAGGAAGCGGATGTCTTCGGGACGCGGCTGGTAGTTCATGCCACGGCGGCCGCCGTTCGCGCGGCGCCCAGGTAGGTATCGATCACGCGGGCATCGCCCGCCAGCTCGCGGGCCGGCCCCTGCAGGCTCACGCTGCCCATCTCGAGCACGTAGCCGTGGTCCGCCACTTCGAGCGCGGCGCGGGCGTTCTGCTCCACCAGCAGGATGGTCACGCCGGTGGCGCGCAGGGCGCTGACGGTGCGGAAGATCTCCTGCACCACCAGCGGCGCCAGGCCCAGGCTGGGCTCGTCGAGCATCAGCAGCTTGGGGCGCGACATCAGCGCGCGGCCCACCGCCAGCATCTGGCGCTCGCCGCCGGAGAGCGTGCCGGCCTGCTGCGTGCGGCGCTCCTTCAGGCGCGGGAAGAGTTCGTACACCGCATCGAGCTGCTCGCGCCAGCGCGCATTGCGCAGCCGCACCTGGCGGAAGGCCCCGAGCACCAGGTTGTCTTCCACCGGCATGGTGCCGAACAGCTCGCGCTTCTCGGGCACCAGCGCCAGGCCGAGCATCACGCGCTCTTCCAGCGTGAACTCGTCGATGGGCTGGCCCATGAATTCGATCTTGCCGCGCGCGGGCAGGATGCCCATCAGCGCATTGAGCAGGGTGGACTTGCCGGCGCCGTTGGGGCCGATGACGGTGATGACGCTGCCTTCGGGCGCGTCGAGTTCGATGCCGTGCAGCACCTCGGCGCGGCCGTAGCCGGCGTGCAGGTCGCCCACGCGAAGAAGAGGGTGGCTCATGGCTCAGTGCTCGGTTCCAAGGTAGGCCGCGCGGACCTTCTCGCTTTGCTGGACTTGCGCGGGCGTGCCTTCCATCAGGTGCGTGCCGAACTCCATCACCACGATGTGGTCGCACACGTCCATCACCAGGCCCATGTCGTGCTCCACCAGCAGGATGCTCATGCCTTCGGCGCGCAGGCTGCGCAGCACTTCGGCCAGGGCCTGCTTTTCCTTGTGGCGCAGGCCGGCGGCGGGTTCGTCCAGCAGCAGCAGGGCCGGGTCGGCGCACAGGGCGCGCGCGATTTCCAGCAGGCGCTGCTGGCCCATGGCGAGGTTGCCGGCCTGCTCGTGCAGCAGCTCGCCCATGCCCACGCGCTGCAGCTGGCGCTGCGCCTCGGCGAACAGCTGCCTTTCCTCGGCGCCGTTCAGGCGGGCCATGGCCGCGATCGGGCCGCGGTGGCCGCGCAGGTGCGCGCCCAGGGCCACGTTCTCCAGCACCGTCATCTCGGGCACCAGCTTCACATGCTGGAAGGTGCGCGACATGCCCTGCTGTGCGATCTTGCGCGAGGGCAGGCCGTCCACGCGCTGGCCGCGGAAGCGCACTTCGCCGCCGGAGAGGCGCAGCACGCCGGTGACCAGGTTGAAGGTGGTGGACTTGCCCGCGCCGTTGGGGCCGATCAGGCCCACGATCTGGCCGGCGCGCGTCTCGAAGCTGATGTCGTTCACCGCCACCAGGCCGCCGAAGACCTTGCGCACCGCCTTCACCTGCAGCACCACCTCGCCGGCCGCCGGCTTGGCACGAGCGGGCAGCGGCGCGGCGCCTTGCCAGTCGACTGGGCGCGGCGCGCGCGGCAGCCGCCGGTCGATGAAGGCCCAGAGGCCGTCGGGCAGGTACTTGAGCACCAGCACGATCAGGATGCCGAACACGATCACCTCGTAGCTGCCGGCGGTGCCGATCAGCTTGGGCAGCAGCACCTGCAGCTGGTCTTCCAGCACCTTGACGATGCCCGAGCCGGCGATGGCGCCCCACACATGGGCCGCGCCGCCGAGCACCGCCATGAACAGGTACTCGATGCCCATCTTGATGCCGAAGGGCGAGGGGTTCACCGTGCGCTGGAAGTGCGCGAAGAGCCAGCCCGACACCGAGGCCAGCAGGGCGGCCAGCACGAAGATGCCGACCTTGTGGCGCAAGGTGTCGATGCCCATGGCCTCGGCCATCTGCGAGCCGCGCGCCAGGGAGCGGATGGCGCGGCCGCTGCGCGAATCCAGCAGGCGGATCAGCGCGAAGGAGGCGCCGATCACGAAGACCCACACCAGCCCGTAGAACACGCGCCGCTGCCCGATCTCGAAGCCGAAGGCCGAGAGCCCCTTGACGCCCAGGATGCCGTCGTACTTGCCCAGCGCATCCAGGTTGCCCATGAGGTAGTACAGCGACAGCGCCCAGGCGATGGTGGCCAGCGGCAGGTAGTGCCCCGACATGCGCAGCGTGATGGCGCCGATGACGAAGGCGCTGATGCCGGTGAGCGCCAGGCCGATGAAGAGCGTGAGCCAGGGCGACAGGCCGGTGTTCACCGTGAGGTAGGCGGTGGTGTAGGCACCGATGCCCACGAAGGCCGCCTGCCCGAAGGAGGTGAGCCCGGCCACGCCGGTGAGCAGCACCAGCCCCAGCACCGGCAGCGCGTACAGGCCGATGTAGATGAGCTGGATGATCCAGAAGTCGGGCACCGGCAGGAAGGGCAGCACGGCCAGCAGCGCGATGAGCACCCAGGGGCCAAAGCGGCGCAGCGGGCTGCCCTTTGCTTCGGATGCCTGCGTGGCGGCAGAGGAGGAAATGACAGCGCTCATCTCAATGTTCCTCATCGGAGTGGCCGGACGCCAGCGAACGCCACAAGAGCACCGGCAGGATGATGGTGAACACGATCACTTCCTTGAACGAACTCGCCCAGAAGGAGCCGAAGGCCTCGATGGCGCCCACCGACAGCGCGCCGATGAGCGCACCCGGGTAGCTGGCCAGCCCCGCGATCACCGCGGCGACGAAGCCCTTGAGCCCGATCAGGAAGCCCGAGTCGTAGAAGATGGTGGTGGTCGGCCCGATCAGGAGGCCCGACAGCCCGCCGATGAAGGCGGCCAGCGCAAAGGTGAGCTGCCCCGCGCTGTTGGTGGAGATGCCCATCAGCCGGGCGCCCAGCCGGTTCACCGCCGTGGCGCGCAGCGCCTTGCCGTACAGCGTGCGCTCGAAGAACAGCCAAAGCACCACGATCAGCACGGCCGACATGCCGAAGATCACCAGCGCCTGGCCGCTGACGTTGAGCGGGCCCAGCGCCATGCGCGCGTCCCAGAAGGGCGGGTTGCGAAAGCCCTCCGCGCCGAAGAAGAGAAGGCCCAGGCCCGTCATCGCGAAGTGCACGCCGACCGACACGATCAGCAGCACCAGCGTGCTGGCGCCAGCCAGCGACTGGTAGGCCACGCGGTACACCAGCGGCCCGAAGCAGGTGACGATGCCCAGCGTGAGCAGTGCCTGCAGCAGCATGGGCAGGCCGCGCGGCGCCGCCCACACCGAGAGGCCGGCCACCACCGCCGACGGAACGAAGGTGCGCAGGGCCGCCGCCAGGGCCGGGGCGGCCCGGCGGCGATGGCGCCACACGGCCACCAGGTCCATCAGCGCTGCGGTGGCCGCCAGGATCAGCAGCAGCCACACCGTGCCCGGCACCTGGCCGGTCTGGAAGATGGCCAGCGTGAGCGCACCATAGGCGACGAACTCGCCCTGCGGAATGAAGATGATGCGGGTCACCGTGAACACCAGCACGAGGCACATGCCCAAGAGGGCATAGATCGCGCCGTTGGTGAGTCCGTCCAGCAGCAGGATGCTGGCAATCGAGAAGTCCACGTTCGTCGGCCTAGGTTGCTATCGAAAAGTTATTGAACTACCTTGAACTTGCCGTCGACGACTTGCATCATCACGCCGGTCTCGTTCGTGTAGCCCCAGTGGTCTTGCGCGGTCCAGTCGAGCACGCCGTGCGAGATCACGGTGCGGCCCATGCCTTCGAACGCATCGCGCAGCGCGGCGCGGAATTCGGGCGTGCCCGGCTGCGCCTTCTTCAGCGCCACCGGCACCGCCTTCTCGAGGATGGTGTAGGCATCCGCGCCGTGGCCGCCGAACTGGTTGGCCGAGCCGGCGCCGTAGGCCTTGGCGTAGTCCTCCAGGAAGGCCAGCGAAGCCTTCTTCGACGGGTTGCTGTCGGGCAGCTGCGCGCCCAGCATGGCCGGGCCGGAGACGACGAAGGCGCCTTCGGCGTCCTTGCCGGCGGTGCGCATCAGGTCGGGCGTGGCGGCGGCATGGGTCTGGTAGACCTTGCCCTTGAAGCCGCGCTCCATGATCGCCTTCTGCGGCATGCCCGCGCCGCTGCCCGAAGCCACGATGAGGATCGCATCGGGGTTGGCCGAGGTGAGCTTGAGCGCCTGCGCCGTCACGCTGGTGTCGGCACGTGCGAAGCGTTCGGTGGCCACGATCTTGAAGCCGTTCTTGTTGGCCTCTTCAGTGATGGCCTTGAGCCACAGCTCGCCGTAGGCATCGGTGTAGCCCAGGAAGCCGATGGTCTTCACGCCCTGCTTCTTCATGTGCTGCGCCACCGCGTAGGCCATCACGCTGTTCGATTGCGGCAGGCGGAAGAACCACTTGTCCTTGCCCGGCGGCAGCGCGGCCGGCGAGGTGGCCAGCTGCGGCGTGGCGGCCTCGGCCGTGACGTCGGCCATCGGGATGGCGACCGGCGTGGCCGAGGAGCCGATGATCAGGTCGACCTTGTCTTCCGTCACCAGGCGCTGCGCCGCCTTCACGCCGGCGGTCGGGTCGCTGGCATCGTCCAGCACCACCAGCTTGATGTTCTGGCCGGCCACGGTCTTGGGCCAGATCATGATGGCGTTCTTCACCGGAATGCCCAGGCCCGAGGCCGGGCCGGTGAGCGGCTGCACCACGCCCACGGTGATGTCGGCGTGCGCCGCGCCCATCAGCGCGAACGCGGCGAAGCTGGCGAGCAGGGTCTTCTTGAACTTCATGGTTGTCTCCTCGTTGAGTGAATGAGGCTTAGCGCGGTGCCATGCGCAAGGCACCGTCGAGGCGGATGACCTCGCCGTTGAGATGCGCATTGGTCACAAAGTGGCAGGCCAGCTCGGCGAATTCGGAGGGCTTGCCCAGGCGCGGCGGGAAGGGAATGGACGCCGCCAGCGACTGCTGCACGGCCTCGGGCAGCTCCAGCAGCAGCGGCGTGGCAAACAGGCCCGGCGCAATGGTGCACACGCGGATGCCGTGCTGCGCCAGGTCGCGCGCCATGGGCAGCGTCATGCCCACCAGCCCGCCCTTGGACGCGCTGTAGGCCTGCTGGCCCACCTGGCCGTCGAAGGCCGCGACCGAGGCGGTGAAGAGAATGGTGCCGCGCTCGCCGCCTTCGTTGGGTTCGAGCTTGGCGCAGGCGGCGGCGAACAGCCGGCTGACGTTGTAGGCGCCCACCAGGTTCACGTTCACCACGCGCTGGAAGTCTTCCAGCGGGGCCGGGTTGCCGTCCTTGCCGACGATGCGCTTGGCGGTGCCGATGCCGGCGATGTTCATCAGGATGCGCGCCGGGCCGTGCGCGGCGGCCGCCTTCTCCAGTGCAGCCGCGGTGCTCGCGGCGTCGGTGATGTCGCAGCCGCAGGCCACGCCGCCGATGTCCTGGGCCACCTTCTCGGCCAGCTCGGCATTGCGGTCCAGCACGGCCACCTTGGCGCCCAGGCGCGCCAGCTCGCGCGCGGTGGCTTCGCCCAGGCCCGATGCGCCGCCGGTGACGAGGGCGGCTTGTCCTTCGATCTTCATGTTTCGCTTCCTTGAAAGGTGAGTGGTTCAGGCGCGCGGCAGGATGGTGAAAGGCAGGCTGCCGTCGTGCAGTGCCTGGACCATGGCCGCGCGGTGGTGCAGCACGGCGCGCTGGTTGATCGAGCCTTTGTCGGTGACCTCGCCCTTGTCGATGGAGGGCGGCTCGCTCATCAGGTGCGCGCGGGCGATGCGGCTGGCGCTGCCTGTGCCGCTGGCCGCCAGCTGGTCGACCACGCCCTGGAAGTGCGCCTGCACCGCTGGGCTTTGCAGCACCTGCTGCATCGGCGCATCGGCCGGCAGGCCGGCGAGCTGGCGCACCGCCTGCGTCGGAAAGAGCAGCGCGCCCACTTCCTTCATGTTGAGGCCGGTGAGCACCGCGTCCTGCACGTACGGTGCGCCGGCCGCGATGATCCTGGCGCGCAGCGGCCCCACGCTCACGAAGGTGCCGGTGGCGAGCTTGAAGTCTTCGGCGATGCGGCCGTCGAAGCGCAGGCCGCGGTGGATGTCCTGCGGGTCGATCCACGTCACGGCGTCGCCGGTGCAGAAGTAGCCTTCCTCGTCGAAGGCTTCGGCGGTGGCCTCGGGCGCGCGCCAGTAGCCGGGCGTGATGTTGGGGCCGCGGTAGCGCACTTCGGTCTTGCCGTCGGTGTCCACCAGCTTGAGCGACAGGCCGGGCGTGGGCAGGCCCAGGTCGCCCGAACTCACCTGCGGGCTCGTGATGTACAGGGCGAAGGGGCCGGACTCGGTCATGCCCAGGCCGGTGCCCATGACGATGCGCTCGCCGATCTCGGCCTCCTGCGTGCGGTGCAGGCTGTCCCACACCGGCTGCGGCAGCGCGGCGCCGGCATAGAAGAACATCTTCACGCGCGACAGCAGGTTGCGGCGCAGCTGCGCATCGGTCTGCATGGCGTTGGCAATGGCCTCGAAGCCGGTGGGCACGTTGAAGTACACCGTGGGCGCGATCTCGCGCAGGTTGCGCAGCGTCTCGCCGATGAGGGCCGGCGTGGGCTTGCCGTCGTCGATGTAGAGCGAGCCGCCGTTGTTCAGCACGATGCCCACGTTGTGGTTGCCGCCGAAGGTGTGGTTCCAGGGCAGCCAGTCCACCAGCACCGGCGGCTCTTCGGCCAGCGCGGGAATCGACTGGCGCAGCTGCTGCTGGTTGGCGCACCACATGCGGTGCGTGTTGATCACCGCCTTGGGCAGCTTGGTCGAGCCCGAGGTGAAGAGGAACTTGGTGATGGTGTCCGGCCCGGTGGCGCGCATGGCGGCATCCACCGCGGGCGTGGGCTCGGTGGCCAGCAGGTCGGCAAAGCAGGTGCAGCGGCGGCCTTCGACCTGGCCGTCGACCAGCACCACCTCGATGTCGGCGGGCACCGCCTCGCGGATGGCGCGGCCGTAGCGCGCCTCGTCGCCGGCGAAGACCATGCCCGGTGTGAGGGTGGCCAGCACATGGCGCAGCTTGTCGTAGTCCTGGCTGACGATGGAATAGGGCGGGGAGACGGAGCAGTGCGGCACGCCGGCATACAGGCAGCCCAGCACCATCAGGGCGTGCTCCAGGCTGTTTTCCGACAGGATGGCCACGGGCCGCTCGGCGCTCAGGCCGCGGTCGAGCAGGGCCTGGCCGATGCGGCGCGCCTTGTCGAGCACTTGCGCGTAGCTGATGTGGATCCAGTCGCCGGTGCGGCCATCGGCCAGGCGCTCGCGCCGGGCGATCATGGTGCGGTCCGGCGCCGCCTCGGCCCAGTGCAGCAGGCGGTCGGTGATGCGCTCGCCATAGGGCGCAAGCGGCGTTTCCGCCTCCAGATAGCGCACGCCGCTCGCGCCTTCGCGCAGCACGCCGCGCGTGACGCCGAAGCCCAGCGGCCGGTAGCGCGGCGCAGTGGTGGTCATTCCTTGCTCACCTTGGCCGCGCGGCCTTCGAGGAAATCGCGCAGCCGTTCCTTGGCCTCGGGCGCGGCCTGGGCAATGGCGCAGATCAGCGACTCGGTGAAGAAGCCGTGGTCGGCAGGCTGCTCGGCGATGCGCGGCAGCGCATGCATCAGCGCGTAGTTGGTGAGCGGCGCGTTCTGCGCCACGCGGCGGGCCAGTTCCATGGCCTTGTCGAAGGCGGTGCCCTCGGGCACCAGATACTGCGCGAAGCCGGCGCGCTCGCCTTCCTCGGCGCCGTAGACGCGGCCGGTGAGCATCATGTCGGTCATGCGCGAGACGCCGATCAGCTTGGGGATGCGCACCGAGCCGCCCCCGCCCACGAAGATGCCGCGCGAGCCTTCGGGCAGCGCGTAGAAGGTGGAGCTGTCTGCCACGCGGATGTGGCAGGCGCTGGCAAGCTCCAGCCCGCCGCCCACCACCGCGCCGTGCAGCGCCGCGATGACGGGCACCGGGCCGTGCTGGATGCAGTCGAGCGCGGCGTGCCACATGCGCGAGTGGTGCATGCCCTGGGCGGCGTCGCGCTCCTTCAGCTCGGACAGGTCCAGGCCGGCGCAGAAGTGCGGGCCGTCGCCGTCGATGACGGCGGCGCGCACGTTCGGCGGCAGCTTCTCGAAGACATCTCGCAGGGCCAGAATGAGTCCGTCGGACAGGGCGTTGCGCTTGGCTTGGCGCATCAGTCGGACGACGGCGATGTCGTCCTTCAGTTCGATTTGAAGATCGGGATAGGTCATGGTTTGCATCCGCGGTATGAATCGATTATGGTTATGAGAAATAACCATTTCAAGCGCCGATTGGGCCCCAAGGCCTAGTACTTACCCGAGGAATCTGGAGACACGAGCATGGACATTGCCAACCTCATTGCCATCGACACGCACACGCACGCCGAAGTGAGCTGCTGGAACCCTTTCGACAACTACGGCGAGGAGTACGACCGCGCGGCGGACAAGTACTTCCGCTCGAGCCGCAGGCCGACCATTCAGGAGAGCATCGACTACTACCGCGAGCGCAAGATCGGCTTCGTGATGTTCGGCGTGGATGCCGAATCGAACCTGGGCCGCCGGCGCATTCCCAATGAGGAGATCGCCGAGGCGGCGCAGAAGAACCCAGACGTGATGATCGCGTTTGGGAGCGTCGATCCGCACAAGGGAAAGATGGGCGCGCGCGAGGTGCGCCGGCTGATCGAGGAGCACGGGGTGAAGGGCTTCAAGTTCCACCCGACGGTGCAGGGCTACCACCCGTATGACCGCATGGCCTGGCCCTTGTACGAAGTGATTGCCGAGCACAAGCTGCCGGCCATCTTCCACACGGGCCACAGCGGCATCGGCTCGGGCATGCGCTGCGGCGGCGGGCTGCGGCTGGAGTACAGCAACCCGATGCACCTGGACGACGTGGCGATCGACTTTCCGGACATGCAGATCGTGATGGCGCACCCCAGCTTTCCGTGGCAGGACGAGGCGCTGTCGGTGGCCACGCACAAGCCCAACGTATGGATCGACCTGTCGGGCTGGAGCCCGAAGTACTTTCCGAAGCAGCTGGTGCAGTACGCCAACACGCTGCTGAAGGACCGCATCCTGTTCGGCAGCGACTATCCGCTCATCACGCCGGACCGGTGGATGAAGGACTTCGAGGAGGCGGGGTTCAAGCCGGAAGTCATGCCAGGGATCTTGAAGGGCAACGCGGTGCGCTTGCTGGGCCTTGGGTGAGGCTGGTCTTGGTGCGAGGGCCAAGGCCTGTGTGCCGCTGCGGGCCAGCGCTTCACTTGGGCGGTCGGCTTCGCCGACTGCATTGCGCTGCTCGCGGAGCCGGCCCTGCGGCGGAACTCGCGACGTTCACTTCGTTCACTTTGCTCAAACACCCGCCGCAAGTCAGATAACGAAGCTCGTGTGTGTCCTTCGGCACACACGAGCGGGCCGGCTCCGCTGCGCTGCTCATCGCCCAAGAGGCGCGCTGGCCCGCAGCGGCACACAGGCCTTGGCCCAGGACACGTCGGTGGCTGTTCAGGTGGCGGGACGTGTGCTGAATCTGGAGTGCCATGTTGTGCAAGCCGCCCGATGCCGGCGCAACGTCTCACGGGGCGCGGCAGGCACTTGCGGCCGGGGGCGATTTCCGGGGCGGTGAGAAGCGCAGCGGGAGCGGCCTGCACGCAAGGGCACCTTGCGTGCTTCAACTTCTAGCTCACCGTGGCTGTCTGAGCGCAGCTGCGCAGCAGCGGAGCGAGTTCCACGGTGCAGGCCGCTTCCGCGAGCATCGCAACGGAGTCGATGCCGAAGGCATCGACCGCCCCGGTATGAGCCTCCGGCCGCAAGTGCCTGCCGCGCCCCGCGCCACCCACACCTGAAGACGTAGCGCCGTCAGTTGGCTACTTCATCAGCTCGCGCAACCAGTCCTGGCAAGCCTGCGCAGACTCGACAGGCCATTCCACCGTGACGGTCTTGTCCAGTTGCCGAACCTCCACGCGGATCATTCGTGCCGATGCCTGGGGTGCTGCGCCGCCGCCCACAAGGCGCGACCACCAGGTGCTGCGAGGCGGCTCGGCGATGGGGGTGACTGGCGGCGAAGCGGGAGGAGCATTCGAAGCCGCTGAAGAAGGCATCGGCAATGCAAACGACGCAGCCACAGGTGCAGCGGGAGGCGGCGCCGACACAGGCGCCGCCGCCGCATCGCGCCCCTCCAGCCGCGCAGCCAGGTTCGCACCGAACTCGTCCCACAGCCGATCGGCCTTGGTCTTCATCACGCCCAGGCCGAAGGTGCCCAGCCGCCCCAGCAGGTCCACGCGCACTTTCAGGCGCAACTCCGTGCCGCCGCCCGCCGCAGGGGTGAGGAAGACCTCGGTCTGCTGCTTGAGCGAGCTGGCCACCGAGGCGTCCTCGCCCGTGCCTTCGGCGCGCAGGTACTCGGGCGCGCGCTGCTCCACGATGTGCGTGCGCAGCTTGAACCTGGCGCTGATGAACGAGATCTTCTGGTGCATCACCGCCACGTACTCGGTGGGGCTGACGACGTCGATCGACTTCATGCCGGGCACCGCGCCGGCCATCACCTGCGGGTCCAGCAGCAGCGCCCACACCTGCTCGCGCGGGGCGGCCACCGTCAGGGTCTTCTCAATTTCCATGGTTCATGTTCTCCGCGGCCTGGAGCACCGATTCCACGATCTGCGTGTAGCCGGTGCAGCGGCACAGGTTGCCCGCAAGGCCGTGGCGCACGTCCTGGCTGCTCGGGCGGGGGTTGTTCTTCAGCAGGTCGCACGAGGCCATGATGAAACCTGGCGTGCAGTAGCCGCACTGCAGGCCACCGCACTGCATGAAGCTCTGCTGCAGCGGGTGCAGCGTGCCGTCGCCCGGCGCCAGGCCTTCGATGGTCGTGATCTCGCGGCCGTTGACCTGCACGGCCAGCATCAGGCAGGACTTGACCACTTCCCCGTCCAGCAGCACCGAGCAGGCGCCGCAGATGCCGGTTTCGCAGCCGCGCTTGGTGCCGGTCAGGTGCAGGTCGTCGCGCAGGAAGTCGGACAGCAGCCGGCGCGCCGGCACCTCCATGCTGTGCGGCTCGCCGTTGACGGTGCATTCGATCCTGTGGGTGCTCATGGCTTGTTGCCTCCTTCGTCGTCCAGGGGCAGCCCGAACAGCTGCCCCACCGTGCGGCGCGCGACGGCGCGCACCATGTCGCGCCGGAATTCGGCACTGCCGCGCAGGTCCGACACCGGCTCGATGTCCTGCGCCACCATCTCGGCCACTTCGGCGGCCACGGCGGGCGTGACGCTGCGGCCCTCGAGAAAGGCCTCGGCGCGGCGCAGGCGTGTGGGAATGGGTGTGGAGGCGCCGACGGCAATGCGCGCCTGGCGGCACAGCGCGCCCTTTTCTTCGCGGCGCGCCACGAAGGCGACGCTCACCAGCGGGCGGTGCTCCGCCGCCGTGCGCAGGAAGCGCGAGTACACGCCCTCGGTGCCGGCCGCCAGCGGCGGCACGCGGATCTCCAGCACGATCTCGTCGGCTTCCAGCGCGGTCACGTAGTAGTCGACCAAAAACTCCTCGATGGACAGCACCCGCTCGCCGCGCGCGCTGCCCAACACCACCAGCGCATCCAGCGCCATCAGGCAGCCTGGCGGATCGGTGGACGGGTCGGCATAGCAGAGGTTGCCGCCGATGGTGCCCTGGTTGCGCACCTGCGGATTGGCCACGCGCGCCGCCATGCTGGCCAGCACCGGCGCATGCCGCTGCACGAGCGGCGAGCGGGCCACGTCCGCATGCCGCGCCAGCGCGCCGATGCGCAGGCCCCCTTGCCCGTCGGCATCGATGCCGCGCAGGCGTTCGATCTTCGCGACCGAGACCAGGTGCGTGGGCGCCAGCATGCGCTGGCGCATGCCCAGCATCAGTGCCGTGCCGCCGGCGATCACGCGGGCCTCGTCGCCCAGGTCGGCCAGCATGCGGCTGGCTTCCTCGACCGTGGCCGGCTCCAGGTAGTCGAACTCACGCATGCGCTGCTCCTTGCTCTTGCTCTTGGTCTTCTTTCTGTGCACGCAGCGCGGCCAGCACCTTCTCGGGCGTGATCGGCAGCTCGGTGATGCGCACGCCCACCGCGTCGTACACCGCATTCGCAATGGCCGGCGCGCCGGGCAGGATGGCCGTCTCGCTCGCGCCCTTGGCGCCGTAGGGGCCGTTGGGATCGTTGGATTCCACCAGGCCGCTGCGCAGTTCGGGCAGCGCGTCGGCGGTGGGCAGGGTGTAGTCGGCGAAGTTGCCATTGGCCAGCCGGCCGCCCTCGTAGTGCAGCTGCTCGTACAGCGCCCAGCCGATGGCCTGCGCCGCCGCGCCGTTGCTCTGGCCGTGCACGGCGGTGGGGTTGAGCGCCTTGCCGCAGTCGTCGGCCACGTAGCTGTCGAGCACGGTGACCTGGCCGGTCTCGGTGTCCACCTCCACCTCCACCGCCTGCGCCGCATAGGAATAGGCGGCGGCGATGTTGCCGTAGAGGTTGTCGTCGTGCATGACGGTCTTCGGGTCCCAGGTGCCGCTGACCTGGATGCCGCCGCCGCCGTGGCGCCAGACGGCCTGGCGCGCCAGCTCGGCCAGCGTGGCCCGCCGCTCGGGCTGTGCCGTGACGAACACCGCGCCGCCGCCGATGGACAGCTGCGACGGCTCCACGTTCCAGCGCGGCGCCGCCAGCGCGAACAGCGCATCGCGCGCCATGCGCCCGGCCACGATGGCGGCATTGCCGGCCGACATGGTCACGCGCGAGGCCAGCGTGCCCACCGCCACCGGCGCCACGTCGGTGTCGGGCGGCACCACGTACACCTGCTCCAGCGGCAGGCCCAGTTCGTGCGCGACGATCTGGCTCATCATGGTGGCGGCGCCCTGGCCCATGTCGCATTCGCCGCTGATCACGTTCACGCGGCCGTCCTCGTTGATCTTCACCACCACGGTGGAGCCGTCCCAGTTGCCGATGGTGCGGTTGCCGCTCACGTGCATGGCGGCTGCCATGCCCACGCCGCGGCGCTTCACGCCGGTGCCCTTGGGGGCGGCGCGCTTGGCGGTCCAGCCGATGGCTTCGGTGGCCTGGGTGATGCATTCCTGCAGCCCGGTGCTGCCGATCTGCCAGCCGTGCACCGTGGTCTCGCCGGCGCCCACCGCGTTGCGGCGGTGCACCGCCACCGGGTCCAGCCCCAGCTGCCCGGCCATGGTGTGGATGTGGCTGTTGAGCGCGAACAGCATCTGCGTGCCGCCGAAGCCGCGGAAGGCGCCGCGCGGCGGGTTGTTGGTGTAGTAGAGCGTCGCATGCGAGCGCACGTTGGGGTTGCGGTGCATGTTGTCGCTGCGCATGGCGCTCACATGCATCACATCGCCCGACAGGCCCGCATAGGCGCCGCACTCGGCCAGGATGCGCACCTCCTTGGCGACGATGGTGCCCTCGCGGTCCATGCCCAGCTTGAGGGTGATGCGCTCGGGCACGCTGGCGCAGCAGGCCTGGAAGTCCTCCAGCCGGTTGTTCACCAGCCGCACGGGGCGTTGGGTGCGCAAGGCCAGCAGGCCGGCAACGAGTTGGTTGTCGTCTTCCACGATCTTGCCGCCGAAGCCGCCGCCGGTGGTGGCCTGCACCACCCGCACGCGCGACACGGGCAGGCCCAGCGTGGCCGCGACCTGCATGCGAACGAGGTTGACCGCCTGCGTGGAAGTCCACAGCACCAGGCGGCCGTCCGGGTCGGGCGCGGCCACGGTGGCCATCGGCTCCATGTAGCCCGGGTATTGCGAATGGGTCTGGTAGGTGGCTTCGTGCACGAGGTGGGCCGAGGCGAAGGCCGCATCGACGTCGCCGCGCTCGAAGCGGATCTCGTGGCCCACGTTGCCGCGGCCCGGGTGCACGCCGGGCGCTTCCTCGTCCATGGCCTCGCCGATGCTGAGGATGGCCGGCAGTTCCTCGTACTCCACCTGGATCAGGTCCAGCGCATCGCGCGCGATCTCTTCGGTGACGGCGGCCACGGCGGCCACTTCCTCGCCGCAGTAGCGCACCACGCCCTTGGCCAGCACGGCGCGTTCCTTGTGGTGCACGCCCCAGAGCGTGGCCGGCGCGTCCTCGCCGGTGAGCACCGCCTTCACCCCCGGCAGCGCGCGCGCCGCCGAGGTGTCGATGGAGACGATGCGCGCATGCGGATAGGGGCTGCGCAGCACCTTGCCATGCAGCATGCCGGCCAGCTTGATGTCGCCGGCGTACACCGCGCGCCCCAGCACCTTGGCCCGCGCCGTGACCTGCGGTATCTCCACGCCCAGCGTGGAGGCCCCGGACAGGGCCGAGGCTTCGGGTGGATGTCTCATGTAAAAAACCTCGCGATCAATTGCCGAAGCTGCCGCCGCCACCCTCAAGGGCGAGCGAAGCGAAGCCCGTTCGGGAGCACCCGCGGAACCGGCTTTGCCGGGCCGCTGGGTGCGCCCCCTCGAGGGGGGATTCGACCGGAACGAAGTCCGGGAGAAACGGGGGTGGGCCTATTCCCCGACGATGGCCAGATCGCGGATCGCCTTGCCCATCACCGCGTACTCGCGCTGGTTGAGCTTGGCCAGCGCATCCGGCGAGCCGCCGGCCGGCAGGGCGCCGAAGAAGGCCAGGCGATCGACCACCTCGGGCTCCTTGAGGATGGCGTTGAGCTGCTCGTTCAGCAGCTTGACCACGGGTGCCGGCGTGCCCTTGGGCGCGAAGAAGCCGTTCCAGGCGCTCACCACCACGTCCTTGTAGCCCAGCTCCACCAGCGTGGGCACTTCGGGCGCCAGCTTGCTGCGCTGCGCGTCGCCGATGGCCAGCGCCACCAGCTTGCCCGTGTCCAGGTACTGCCGCACCGCGCCGAAGGTGACCCAGGCCGTGTCCACATGGCCGGCCACCACGTCGGTGACCGAGGGGCCCACGCCGCGGTACGGCACATGCGAGAACTTGACGCCCGCGGCCTTGTTGAGCCACTCGCCCACGATGTGCATCGGCGAGCCGGCGCCCGGGCTGGCATAGGACACGGCCTTGCCCGCCTTGGCGGCGGCCACCAGGGCCGGCAGCGTCTTCACGCCCAGGCCGGGGTTGGCCACCAGCACCAGCGGCTGGGTGGCGGTGTTGATGACGGCCTCGTAGCCGCCCAGCACGTCGTAGCTGGCCGAGCCGGACAGCTTCATCACCATGGGGGCGGTGGTGAAGGGGTTGGGCGTGAACAGCAGCGTGTAGCCGTCGGGCATTGCGCGGCCGACATAACCGTTGCCGATGGCGCCGCCGGCGCCCGGCTTGTTGTCGATGACCACCGGCTGCTTCAGGCGCTGGCCCAGCTTGTCGGCGAACAGGCGCGCAATGGCGTCGGTGTCGCCGCCCGGCGGATACGACACCACCACCGTCACCGGCTTGGCAGGGTAGGCGCCCTGGGCCAGCGAGGGCAGGGGGCCGAGCACGGCGGCGGCGCCCAGCAGGGCGGCGGCAGCAAGGACGAGGCGGCGGTGGGAAGGCATCGGGGGAGCTCCTGGAGGAAGGGGAATCTGGCCAGTGGAAGGGGTGTCTGTTGCGCGTTCGCCCGGTGGTACTCGGATAAATTGCGTTTCGTATGTAAAACGCTTGACCACCAATGCAACAAAACGGATTCTCCGCCTGATGTTGTTCAATCAACTTGCTGTTACTACCGATTGATTTATTGTTATTTATGAAGTTGAAAAACTAACTCGACCAGAGTCATGGAACAATGCCGCCATGTCCGACATTTCCGCGCGCACCCCCTGGGACGACCTCGACGAACACGGCACCGGCCTCACGGTGGATGCTTTCATCACCACCCTGATGAGCCAGGTGGGCAACGCCCTGCGGCGCAAGATCACCGTCTCCTATGCGAGCCAGTTCGGCCTGTCGGTGTCGGAGTGGCGCCTGCTCGCGCTGGTGGCGCATGCTGGCGCGCCGGGCCTGCCCTTTGCCGAGCTGGTGGTGCAGTCGACTTCCGACAAGGCCCTGGTGAGCCGAACGCTCAAGCTGCTGGAGCAGCGCGGCCTGGTGCGCCTGGTGGCCGAGGGCAATACGCCGCGCAAGAAGCTGCACTGCCTGATCACGCCCGAGGGCGAGGCGCTGCACCGCGAGGCGATCCCGATCGCCCGGGCGCGGCAGGCCGCCGCCATCCGTGCCATACCGCCGGAACTGCGGCACGACATGTACCTGGCGCTGCTGCACCTGCGCGAGTACTGCCAGCAGATCGACGCGCCCGATCCGGCGCGCGGCGACCTGCACGGTCTGGACATCTGAGCCGTGCGCGGCGAACAGCGCGCTGCCGGTCCGCCCTTCAGCCCTTGTCCGACTTGCCGGCCGCGTTGGCCAGCTTGCTGAGCATGCGGTCCACCATCCACGGCTGGCGGCCGTCGTCCTCGGCCTTTTCCTTGCGGCGGATCGCGTTGCGCACCACGATCGAGCCGACATAGCGCATGGGCTCGGGCGGGAACTGGCCCAGCGGGCCGTGCGTGAGCGGGCTGCGCGTCCAGGCGTTGTCGGCATCCAGCACCAGCGACGAGAGGATCTGCCCGCCCATGTAGGTGGGCCCCACGCCGTTGCCCGAATAGCCGAAGCCGTAGTAGATGTGGGGGTGTCCTTCAAAGCGCCCGAAGAAGGGGAAGCCTGTGGCCGAGCGGTCCGACGGGCCGTTCCAGCTGGCGGTGATGGGCGTGTTGGCCAGCGCCGGGAAGAAGTCGCGCAGCGCCTGCGTCAGCTGGTCTTCGTACGGCGAGCGCTGGTCGAACACCGGCGAAATGCGGCCGCGCCATGCAAAGGTGTTGCCGCCCTTGCCCAGCATCAGGCGCCCGTCGGCCGTGCTGCGGTAGTAGTAGACGAAGGTGCGCGAGTCGAGCACCGACACGCCGTCCACCAGCCCGCTGCCGTGCAGCTCGGGGCAGCGCTCGGTGATCACCATGTCGCTGGAGACGATGGCGATGGTGCGCTCGAACTGCTTCGCAAAGGCACTGGCCATCCAGGCGTTCATTGCCAGCACCAGCTTGCCGGCGCGCACGCTGCCCGTGGGGGTGCGCACCACCACCGGCGGCCCGGCGGCGAAGTCGACCATCGGCGTGCGCTCGTGGATGCGGATGCCCATCTCCAGCGCCACGCGCCGCAGCCCGCGCACCAGCTTGCCCGGATGCACGGTGGCCGCATAGGGCGAGAACACGCCCGCCAGATTGCGCGCCGAGCCCGAGCGGCGTGCAACCTCGTCGGGCGGCAGGTCGCGGTAGGAATGAATGCCGCGTTCTTCCAGCGCGCGCATCACCGGCGCCATGGTGCCGATCTGCGCCTGCGAGGTGGCGGTGTAGAGCGTGCCGTCCATGCGCAGCTCGGCCTCGATGCCGTGCGCCTTGCAGAACTCGGCAATGTGGCCCACCGCCGCTTCCGAGGCCTTGACCAGGCGCACCGCCTCGGCCTCGCCGAACAGGCGCTCCAGGGTGAAGTACTTCGCCGACCAGGTCAGCAGGCAGCCGCCGTTGCGCCCGCTCGCGCCGGCGCCGCACAGGTCGCTTTCCAGAATGACGATGTCCAGCTGCGGCGCCTGCTGCTTGGCCTGGATGGCGGTCCACAGGCCCGTGAAGCCGCCGCCCACAATGCAGACATCGGTCTGCGTTTCGCCTTGCAGCGCGGGTGCGAGGTCGCCGGCGCCGAACAGCGCCTGCTCGATCCAGAAGGGGCGCATCTGGCTCATGCAGCTTGCCGCGCGGTCGGGCGGTGTTCGGCCGCGGCGCGTTCCAGGTGCCGCACGAAGTGGGCGAGGCCCGGCACCGCCAGGTCGGCGGCCTTCGCGCCGTCGTCCCAGCGGCGCAGGCGCACGGCATCCATGGCGAAGGGCAGGGCCTCGAAGGCGGCGGCCTGGGCCGTGTCGAATATGCCGCCCTGCAGCTTCAGGCTGCGCTGCGAGTCCGCCGACAGGCTGTCGTGATAAGCCGGCTCGCGCGCGCACAGGAAGCGCTTGGCGTCCACGTGCAGCCGGATCGGCTCCAGCGTGGCCGGGCCGAACAGGCCGCGCAGGAAGGGCAGGCAGCGGTACTGGTGAACGTCGTCCAGCCCCTTCATCGAGGGCGTGTCGCCGAAGTCGTGCAGCAGGTGGCCGATGTCGTGCAGCAGCGCCGCGCTGATGAGGGCGCTGCCGGCGCCTTCCTGCTCGGCCTGGTGGGCCGACTGCAGCGCGTGTTCCAGCTGCGTGACGGGTTCGCCGTCGTACTGCTCGTGGCCCTTGGCCTCGAACAGGGTGACGATGTCTTCCAGTGTCAGGCTCATGGTTTGCTCTTACCAGGGCAGCGAATAGGTCTTGGTGTTGCAGAAGCTCTTCATGGCTTCCAGCACGCCTTCCTTGTAGCCCAGGCCGGAATCCTTGATGCCGCCGAAGGGCGTGAGCTCCAGGCGGTAGCCCGGCACCTCGCGCACGTTGACGCTGCCCACGTTGAGCTCGCTCACGAAGCGCGTGATGTAGTCCAGCCGGTTGGTGCATACCGAGGACGACAGCCCGAAGGCCGTGCCGTTGGAGATGCGGATGGCTTCTTCGATGTCCTTGAAGCGGATCACCGGCGACACCGGCCCGAAGGTCTCGTGCTTGACCACCTTCATCTCCGGCTGCACCCGGTCGAGCACCGTGGGCGAATACAGGGCACCGCGCTGCACATTGCCGTGCAGCAGCTTGGCGCCGGCGGCGATGGCGTCGTCCACCACGCTCTTGAAATGCGTGGCGGCTTCCTCGTCGATGACCGTGCCCACGTCGGTGGCCGGGTCCATCGGGTCGCCGTGCTTGATGCCGAGCGTCTTTTGCACCAGCAGGTCGACGAAGCGGTCGGCCACCGATTCATGCACCAGCATGCGCTTGATGGCGGTGCAGCGCTGGCCCGAGTTCTTGTACGAGCCGCTGGCCGCCAGCGTGGCGGCTTCCTCGATGTCGGCGTCCTCCATCACGATGATCGGGTCGTTGCCGCCCAGCTCCAGGATCTGGCGCTTGTAGACCGCCTTGGCGGCGATGTACTTGCCAATGGGCACGCCGCCAGTGAAGGTGACCAGGTCCACGTCGGGGTTGGTGAGCATCTCGTCGGCGATCTCGCGCGGATCGCCGGTGATGACCGAGAGCATGGGCGGCGGCAGCCCGGCTTCGTACAGGATGTCGGCCAGCACGAAGGCCGACAGCGGCGTCTTCTCGCTGGGCTTGAGCACCATGCGGTTGTTGGTGGCCACGGCCGGCGCCACCTTGTGGATCACCTGGTTGAGCGGATGGTTGAAGGGCGTGATGGCGGTGATCACGCCCTGCAGCGGCTCGCGCAGCGTGTAGACCTTGCGGCTCTTGCCGTGGTGCGTGAGGTCGCAGGAGAACACCTGGCCGTCGTCCACCAGCGCCTGGTTGGCGGCGAACAGCAGCACGTCGGACGCGCGGCCCACCTCGTACAGCGAATCCTTGCGCGACAGGCCCGATTCGTAGGTGATCACGCGCGAGATCTCGTCCAGCCGCGAGGCGATGATCTCGCCCGCACGCATCAGGATCTTGTAGCGCTCGTAGCGGGTGAGCTTGCTCTTGTACGCACGGGCCACGCTGTAGGCCTTGCGCACGTCGTCCAGCGTGGCCTTGGGCACGGTGGCGATCACTTCGCCGGTGTAGGGGTAGGTGACCTCGATCACCTGGTCGCGGTGCACGCGCTCGCCGGCGATGCGCAGGGCCTCGCGGTGCACGGTGCCGGGCTTGAGGATCAGTTCGGACATGGGTTGCGTCTCCAGGATCGGATTCAGGCCGCCACCGGCACCCGTGCGTGGTTGAGGGCGAGGTCCAGCGCATCGAAGTTGCGCAGGCGCCGGCCGGGGGCGATGCCCTCCACCGGGCGGTTGCAGATCAGCGGCACGCGCTGCTCCGACACGCCGCCGTGCGAGCGCAGCGGCGCATCCAGGCCCGACAGGTCATGCCGGCTGGCGGCGGTGCCCAGCACCGTGTTCTTCTCGCTCACCACCACGATGTCGCCGATGCGGTCGGGCGGCAGCTCGAAGCGCTCTGCAGCCTCCTGGCGCGAGAGCACCAGCTCCATGCCGGGCACGGCCTTGAGCCGCTCGATCCAGGCGGGCACGCTCGTCTCGTCGGGCGCGTAGATGGTGGCGAAGGAGCCCAGGGCGCCGTGGTGCACCACATACGGGTCGGTGATGGGCAGGATGACGCGGGCCTTGCCCTGGCCGTACCAGCCGTCGAGCAGGTCCTGCAGGTAGATGACCTGGGGCGCGCCCTGCGCATCGTGCTTGTCGTTCATGCCGTGGTCGGCCGTCAGCACGATGGTGGCGCCCAGCGCGTCGAGCTGCGCCAGGTAGCCGTCCATCATGGCGTAGAAGGCATTGGCCTGGGCGCTGCCGGGCGCGGCCTTGTGCTGCACGTAGTCGGTGGTCGACAGGTACATCAGGTCGGGGCGGCGGGTTTCCATCAGCTTCACGCCGGCGGCGAAGACGAACTCGGACAGCTCCGCGCTGTACACGTCTGGCACCGGCATGCCCACCAGGCCCAGCACGTCCTCGATGCCGTTCTCGGCCAGGCTGACCTGGTCGGACTTCTCGGAGGAGAAGCAGATGCCCTTCATCTTGTGGCCCAGCAGCTTGCGCAGCTTGTCCTTGGCGGTGACCACGGCCAGCTTGGCGCCGGCATCGGAGAAAGCGGCCAGCACGGTGCCGGTGCGCAGGTAGCGCGGGTCGTTCATCATCACTTCCTCGCCGCGCTCGCGGTCGTAGAAGTAGTTGCCGCAGATGCCGTGCACCGAGGGCGGCACGCCCGTCACGATGGACAGGTTGTTGGGGTTGGTGAACGAGGGCACCACGCAATCGGCCAGCAGGTCGGCGCCTTCGGCGCGCATGCGCTGGAGATACGGCGCAACGCCGGCGGCGATGGCGGCATCGAGGTAGGCCGGTTCGCAGCCGTCCACGCAGACGACCACCACGGGCGCGGCCATCCAGCGGTAGCTGCGGGCATTGACTTCCAGGGTCTTCGCGGTCATCGGATCTTTCCTTCGGTTGTGGAATCCAGGGGGGAGTCGTTGGCCGCCTCGGGGTCGGGGCGGCCGTAGGCCTTGTGCATGCGGGCGCGGCTGCCGGCCACGTGGCGGCGCAGCGCGCGGCCGGCGGTCTCGGGGTTGCCGCTGGCAATGGCGTCGACGATGGCGCCGTGCTCGCCGGCCGAGACTTCCAGGCCGCCGCCGCTGTCGAGCGCGCGCATGCGAAACAGGTGCAGCTCCTTCACGAGCCGCTTGTAGGTGTCGGTGAGCTTGCGGCTGCCGGCGGTGTCCAGCAGCGTGTCGTGGAACTGCAGGTTGAGCTGCGCGTACTGCTCCAGGTCCTTGGCCTGGGCGGCGCCGCGCATGGCCTCGACCATGGCGCGCAGGCGGGCGATGGCGTCCGGGCCCATGGCCACCGCCACGCGCCGGCCGATGATTTCTTCCAGCGCCTCGCGCAGCTCGTAGATCTCGTCGGCTTCCTCGAAGGAGATCTCGCGCACATACACGCCGCGGTTCTTGGCATTGCGCACCAGGCCCGCTTCTTCCAGGGCGCGCAGCGCCTCGCGGATGGGGCCGCGGCTGGTGTTGAAGCGGGTGGCCAGCTCGCTCTCGTTGATGCGGCTGCCCACGGGCAGCTCGCCGGTCATGATGAGCCGCTCGATCTCCTCCTGCATGACCATGGGCAGCGAACTGGAGCGCAGGAAGGCAAGCGCGGAAGAGGGCGTGGTGTTGCTCATGGGGCGGATTTTTTCAGGGGAATTGCTAACTGTCAACAGTTGACAGTAATCATTCGACGTTCTACATTTTTACTCCAGAGGTGTCCGTCCCATGGCGCTTCCACAAGCTTCCACCACTCTCGTGACAGCCAAGTACAAGGAGCTATTCGAATGACGACTCCCTCCCGCGCCGCCCGTTTCGGGCTCGGCCTTTGTCTTGCGGCACTCGGCCTGGTCGGCACCAGCGCCTTTGCGCAGAAGACCACCCTGCAGGTCTACACGGCGCTCGAGACCGACGCCATGAAGCTCTACAAGGACGCCTTCGAAAAGGCCAACCCCGACATCGAGGTGCGCTGGGTGCGCGACTCCACCGGCATCGTCACCGCCAAGCTGCTGGCCGAGAAGGCCAACCCGCAGGCCGACGTGGTGGCCGGGCTGGCCGCCAGCAGCCTGGCGCTGCTCAAGCAGGAGGGCATGCTCATGCCCTACGAGCCCAAGGGCTTCAAGGAACTCAACCGCGCCTACTCGGATGCCGCCAATCCGCCCTCGTGGGTGGGCATGGACGTGTGGGCCGCCACCATCTGCTTCAACCGCGTGGAAGCGCAAAAGCGCGGCATTCCCAAGCCCGAGAGCTGGAAGGACCTGGCCAAGCCCATCTACAAGGGCACCATCTCCATGCCGCATCCGGCCTCCAGCGGCACCGGCTACCTCGATGTGTCGTCCTGGCTGCAGATGTGGGGCGAGGACGAAGGCTGGAAATACATGGACGCACTGCACCAGAACGTGGCCCAGTACGTGCACTCCGGCTCCAAGCCGTGCAAGCAGGCGGCCACCGGCGAATTTCCCATCGGCATTTCCTTCGAGTTCCGCGCGCACCAGGTGAAGAAGTCCGGCGCCCCGGTGGACCTGGTCTTTCCCAAGGAAGGCCTGGGCTGGGACATCGAGGCCACGGGCGTCATGAAGACCACGGCCAAGGCCGCGCAGGCCAAGCGCTTTGCCGACTGGATGGCCAGCAAGGACGCCAACGTCATCACCGCCAACTGGTGGGCCGTGGTGGCCTACCCGGGCGTGGCCTCCAAGCTGGAAGGCATTCCGGACAACTACGAGAAGCTGCTGGCCAAGAACGACCTGGAGTGGGCGGCCAAGAACCGCGAGCGCATCCTGGCCGAGTGGGGCAAGCGCTACGAAGGCAAGGCCGAGCCCAAGCCCTGAGGCGCAGCGCCTCCACGCGAACACGGACCCCACCCGCGCGCGGCCGCCGCCACCGGCCGGCCGCCGCGCCACCCGAAGAGAGCCAACCATGGAATCGACCGCCACCGAGCCATCTTCCAAGTCCGCCCCGCAGGGCGCGCCCGCCGCGCTGGAAATCGTGGGGGTGCGCAAGGACTTCGAGTCCTTCAGCGCATTGCGCGACGTGCACTTGCGCGTCAACCCCGGCGAGATGCTGTGCTTCCTGGGCCCCTCGGGCTGCGGCAAGACCACGCTGCTGCGCATCATCGCGGGGCTGGAGACGCAGACCGCCGGGCGCATCCTGCAGAACGGCAAGGACGTCTCCTGGCTGCCGCCCAACCAGCGCGACTACGGCATCGTGTTCCAGTCCTATGCCCTGTTCCCGAACCTGACCATTGCCGACAACGTGGGCTACGGGCTGGTCAACAGCCGTGCGCGGCGCGCCGACATCAAGGCGCGGGTCGACGAACTGCTGCGCCTGGTGGGCTTGCCCAGTTCGGGCGGCAAGTACCCCAGCCAGCTGTCGGGCGGGCAGCAGCAGCGCGTGGCCCTGGCCCGTGCGCTGGCCACCCGGCCCGGGCTGCTCCTGCTGGACGAGCCGCTCTCGGCGCTGGACGCGCTGGAGCGCATCCGCCTGCGCGGCGAGATCCGCCGGCTGCAGAAGCAGGTGGGCATCACCACCATCATGGTCACGCACGACCAGGAAGAGGCGCTGTCCATGGCCGACCGCATCGTGGTGATGAACCACGGCGTGATCGAGCAGGTGGGCACGCCGCTGGAGGTGTACGAGCGGCCGGCCACGCCCTTCGTGGCCGACTTCGTGGGCAAGGTGAACGTGCTGCAGTCGGTGGCGCTGGGCAACCAGCGCTTTCGTGTGGGCGACATGGAACTGCAGTGCGACGCCTGCAGCGCCGCCTTCACGCCGGGCGAGGCGGTCAACCTGTACCTGCGGCCGGAGGACCGCGCGGTCGAGAACCTGGATGAAAGCACCGCCAATCGCCTGAAGGCGCTGGTCACGCGGGTTGAATTCCTGGGCGGGCTGTGCATTGCGGAGGTCACGGCCGACGCACTGCGCGGCCAGACGATCGGGCTGCATTTCTCGCTCAACCAGCTGCACGACCTGGACATCCGCGAGGGCAACACCATCGACATCGCGCTGCGCGCCAACCGCATCCGCGCCTTTGCGGCGCGCGCCCAGGCATGAGCGCGATCGCCCCCCCGATGCCCGCCCTGCCGGTGGCCGCGGCAGCCGGCCGCATGCGCTGGAGCCGCGACGAGATCGTGGCCAGGCTCGTGCTGTTCGCCGTGCTGGCCCTGCTGGCGCTGTTCCTGGCCGCGCCGCTGTTCACCATCCTCGTGCACGCGGTGCAGGACAAGCAGGGCCGCTTCGTCGGCCTGACGCACTTCATCGCCTACTTCAGCACGCCCAGCCTGCTGCGCTCGGTGTGGAACTCGCTGTGGGTGGCGGCGGCCGTGGTGGCCATCTCGGTGCCCACGGCCTTCGTGTTCGCCTACGCGCTCACGCGCAGCCGCATGCCGGCGCCGCTGAAGGCCACCTTCCGGCTGATTGCGCTCATTCCGCTGCTGGCGCCTTCGCTGCTGTCCGCCATCTCCTTCGTGCAATGGTTCGGCAACCAGGGGGCGCTCAAGTTCCTGCTGGGCGGCGTGTCGATCTACGGCCCGCTGGGCATCATCCTGGCGGAGGTCTACAACACCTTTCCGCATGCGCTGATGATCCTGACCACCTCGCTGGCGCTGGCCGACGGCCGGCTGTACGAGGCGGCCACCGCGCTGCGCACGCGGCCGTCGCGGCAGTTCTTCACCATCACGCTGCCGTCGGCCAAGTACGGCCTGATCAGCGCGGCCACCGTGGTCTTCACCTATGTGGTGAGCGACTTCGGCGCGCCCAAGGTCATCGGCGGCAACTTCAACGTGCTGTCGGTGGACGTGTTCAAGCAGGTGGTGGGCCAGCACAACTTCGCCATCGGCGCGGTGGTGGGCCTGCTGCTGCTGGTGCCCTCGGTCGTGTCGTTCTGCATCGACTACGTCGTGCGCCGCAAGATCAAGGCGCAGCTGAGCGCGCGCTCGGTGCCGTACTTCCCGCCGCAGCGCCGCATCACCGATGCGCTGCTGACGCTGTTCTGCGCGGTGGTGTGCGGCCTGCTGCTGGCCACGGTGGGCATGGCGATCTACACCTCGGCGATCTCGCTGTGGCCCTACGACCTGAGCTTCACGCTCAAGCACTACCACTTCGTGCTGGTGGAAAGCGACATGGCGCAGGCCTACACCAACAGCCTGGTCGTGGCCTTCGCCACCGCGCTGGCGGGTTCGCTGATCGTGTTCATCGGCGCCTACCTCATCGAGAAGACCCGCAACCTCGGCATGCTCGGGCGCACCATGCACCTGATGGCCATGCTGTCGATGGCCGTGCCCGGCCTGGTGCTGGGCCTGGGCTACGTGATGTTCTTCAACCACCCGGCCAATCCGCTGAACTTCATGTACCAGACGATGGCGATCCTGATCATCTCGATGGTGGTGCACTACTACACCTCGAGCCACCTCACGGCCATCACCGCGCTCAAGCAGATCGACAACGAGTTCGAGGCCGTGTCCGCCTCGCTGAAGGTTCCGCTGTTCAAGACCTTCTTCCGCGTCACGGTGCCGGTGTGCCTGCCGGCCATCCTGGACATCGGCCGCTACTTCTTCGTGGTGTCGATGGCGAGCCTGTCGTGCGCCATCTTTCTGTACACGCCCGAGACCATCCTGGCTTCCGTCGCGATCATGCACATGGACGACGCGGGCGACATCGGCCCCGCCGCGGCCCTGGCCACGCTGATCGTGCTCACCTCCATCACGGTGTGCATCGCCTACGCCCTGCTCACCCGCGTGCTGCTGGCCCGCACCCAGGCCTGGCGCACGCTGGCCCGCACCTGACGACGCTTCTTCTTCCGAACCCACCCACTCGATCCGGAGACCCTTCATGAGCCACACGCCGAACCCGCCCATCCTGCTCACCCCCGGCCCCCTGACCACCTCGGACCGCACGCGCCAGGCCATGCTGCGCGACTGGGGATCGTGGGACGGCGACTTCAACCAGATCACCACCCGTGTGCGCCAGCGCCTGCTGGCCATTGCCAATGCCGCCGCCACGCACGAGTGCGTGCCGATGCAGGGCAGCGGCACCTTCTCGGTGGAAGCGGCGGTGGGCACGCTGGTGCCTCGCGATGGCCACGTGCTGGTGCCCAGCAACGGCGCCTACTGCCAGCGCCTGGCGCGCATCTGCCGCGTGCTGGGCCGCAAGGTCACCACCATCGACTACACCGAGGACCAGCGCGTCTCGCCGGCCGACATCGACCGCGCGCTGGCGGCCGACCCCGGCATCACCCACGTGGCCATGGTGCATTGCGAGACCGGCGCCGGTGTGCTCAACCCGCTGCACGAGATCGCGCAAGTGGTGGAAAAGCATGGCCGCGGGCTGATCGTGGACGCGATGAGCTCCTTCGGCGCGCTGCCCATCGACGCGGCGCGCACGCCCTTCGACGCGGTCATCGCCGCCTCGGGCAAATGCCTGGAAGGCGTGCCCGGCATGGGCTTCGTCATCATCCGCCGCAGCGTGCTGGAGAAGTGCGAAGGCAACAGCCCTTCGCTGGCGCTGGACCTGTACGACCAGTGGGTCTACATGCAGAAGACCACGCAATGGCGCTTCACGCCGCCCACCCACGTGCTGGCGGCGCTGGACGAGGCCATCGAGCAGTACCTGGAGGAGGGCGGCCTGCCGGCGCGCGGCGCGCGCTATGCGCGCAACTGCGAAGCACTCGTCTCGGGCCTGGCGGCCATCGGCGTGCGTTCCTTCCTGTCGGCGGACATCCAGGCGCCGATCATCGTGACCTTCCACGCGCCCGATCACCCGAACTACGAGTTCAAGCGCTTCTACGCCGAGGTGAAGAAGCGTGGCTACATCCTCTACCCGGGCAAGCTGACCCAGATGGAAACCTTCCGCGTGGGCTGCATGGGCCACTTCGGCGAGGCCGGCATTCCGGGGGCCGTGGCCGCCATTGCGCAGACGCTGGAGGCGATGGGTATTCCGGTGCGCGGCGCGGTGGCGACGGCGGAGGCCTGACGCCAGCGTGGCGCGCGCGTGGGCTCAGTGCGAGGGCGTTTGCGCCTCGGCGCGCCGCTTGCGCCCGCTGAACATGGCCGCAACCAGGTTCTCGCGGTGGCGCCAGCTCGTGAAGACCACGCCCGCCACATGCAGGGCCACCAGCCCCACCAGCGTCCAGGCCGAGCCGCGGTGCGCCAGCTCGACCCACGCCAGGCCCCAGAAGCGGTCGGTGGTGTAGAGGTAGCCGGTGACGCACACGAAAGCCATGCACAGCAAAAGCGCCACCACCATCCAGCCGCCCAGCGGGTTGTGGCCCAGGTAGCGGCGTTCCTGCCTGCGCAGGAGGTCGCGCGCGTATCGGCCCACGGCCGAGGGCGGGAACACGAAGCCGGCGAACCTGGCGTAGGGCGTGCCCACCCATCCCCACACGCCCCGCGCGAGCGTGATGGCCAGCGCCGTGTAGCCGAGGGTGATGTGCAAGGCCAGCCGTTCTTCGCCGGCCCACCAGCACAGGGCGGTCGCGCCCGCCAGGCCCCAGTGCAGCAGGCGCTGCAGCGGGTCCCACACCCTGACGCGATCGTTCACCTGCGCAGGCTCTCTCTTGTTACTCGGGCTGCTTCACTTCCCCGACCTTGTCGAAGGTCTTGGGGTTGAAGAAGGCTTCGACGCGCTTGCCGCTGGCGTCGAAGCCGTAGACCTCGTAGCAGCCGTTGAAGTTCTTGACCTGGCGCACCTTCCAGCCTTCGGCGGTGAGCTTGCGCTGCAGGTCCATCTGCGGCTTCATCTCTTCCTTGGGCACCGGCTCGCAGCGCACCTTGTCGTGGTCGACGACCTGGGCGAGGGCTGCGCTGCCCGCGGTCAGCATGAAGGCGGCCACGGCGGCCGGAAGAGGGAACGAACGTCGGATCATGTGAAGGCCTTGTCGGTCGGGCGCCGGGCTCAGGTGTCGAGCCACATGCGCAGCAGGTTGTGATAGGTGCTGGTCAGGCCGATCACGCCGGGATCGGTCTCGCCGAACTTGCTGCGCAGGTGGCGCAGGTGGTTGTCCATGTCGTAGAGCAGCCGGCGCTGCTCGTCGCTGCGGATCATGCTCTGGATCCAGAAATAGCTGGCCACGCGGTGGCCGCGCGTGACCGGCTCCACGCGGTGCACGCTGGTGCCGGGGTACAGCACCATGTCGCCGGCCGCGAGCTTCACGCGCTGCTCGCCGTAGGTGTCCTCGATGACCAGCTCGCCGCCGTCGTAGTCGGCCGGCTCGCTCAGGAAGAGCGTGCACGACACGTCGGTGCGCACGCGCCCGCTGCCGTCGCGCAAGAAGCGCACCGCGCTGTCGACGTGGTTGCCGAAGGCGTTGGCCGTACCGCCGTAGCGGTTGAACAGCGGCGGCGAGATCTGCTTGGGCAGCGCGGCCGAGAAGAAGACCTGGTGGCGCTCCAGCCCGCGCAGCAGCATCTGCTGCACGGTGCGGGTTTCGTCGCAGTCCTCGCGCAGCTGCAGGTTGTTCTTGGCCTGCGCCGATTGCGTGCCGGCGGTCAGCCGGCCGTCTTCCCAGGGCGCACCCGCGAGGACGGCGTTGGCCCGCGCGACCTCTTCGGGTGTGAGCACGCCTCGAACATGCAGCAGCATCGCATTGACTCCTGGTTTCAGCAGCTCAGAAGCGTACCCCGATCGTCGCCTGGTAGGTGCGCTGCAGGCCCGCGACCACGAAGCCCGGGTACAGCTGGTCGCCGTAGAGCTTGTTGGTGATGTTGGTCACGTTGAACTGCGCGAACACGTCGGGCGTGAACTTGTATTCCATCATGGCGTCGCCCACCACGTAGCCGGGGACGTAGGCGGTGGTCGAGGCCGCGCCGGTGTTGCCCTGCAGCGGACGGTTCTCCGAGGCGCCGCGGATGCCACCGGCCACGCGGAACTTCGGCGTGGCCTGGTAGCTGACCCACATCGCGCCGCTGTTCTTGGGCACCAGGCCCACGGGCGAGCCGACCACGTTGGCTTGCGCGCTGCCGATCTTGTCGATCTTGGCCTCGGGGATGTAGGCATACGACAGGTACACCTCCCACTGCGGCGTCAGGCGGCCCACCACTTCCAGTTCCAGGCCCTGCGAGTGGCGCTTGCCCGAGAGCAGGTAGGTGTCGCCGGCAAAGTCGGAGTCGGTGGTGCGCTCGTTGTATTTCTCGGTGCGGAAGATCGCGGCGCGGGTCGAGAGCTTGCCGTCCAGCCAGTCGAGCTTGCCGCCCACTTCGATGTTGCGGCTCTTCTCGGGCGGCGTGTTGGCGTTCTGCGGCGTCACGTACTGGTACGTGTCGGCTGCCGTGTTGTACGAGGTGCCGTAGGAGGCGTAGTACGACTGCGTCGGCGACGGCTGGTACAGCACGCCGGCGCGGTAGCTCGGCGGGTTCTCCGACAGGTGCGACGTGGCTGTGGAACTCGGCGTCGTGGTGTTGGTGTTGGGATAAGTGAACTGCGAGAAGTCGCCGCGCATGCTGTCCCAGCGCAGGCCGCCCAGCAGCTTCCAGTGTTCCGCGACCTGCACCAGGTCCTGCACGTAGGCGCCGAAGTTGGTGGCGGAGTACTCCTGCGTCGGGCGATAGGTCGGGCTGGCCGCCAGGTTCGGCAGGCTGTTCGGGTTGGCGACGGTGGTCGTGCCCTTGTAGAAGTTGGTGCCGACGGCGCCCCAGGCGCCGAAGCGGTCCGCCGATTCGCGCGAGGCGTCGACGCCGGCGAGGATCTCGTGCTTGAGCCCGCCCCAGTTGAAGGTGTTGCTGTAGTCGCTTTGCAGGTAGGTGCCCTTGTAGCGGTCCTTGCGCGGCGCCAGGCCGTTGGCAAAGACGTAGGTGCCGGGCGAGAGGTTGCCGGCATTCACGGCGCCGGCGGGTGCGCAGCCCATGTTGCCGTTGGTCTGCCGCGTCGGGAACACATTGCAGAAGTTGGCGGTGCTGCCCCACTGCGAACGGTCGAAGGTGCCGCTGCGCGCCTGCGTCTTCAATTGGCCGCCGTCGTCGAAGGTGTGGGTCCAGGAGCCGTTGACGTAGGCGGCTTCGCCCGTCACGTAGTCGCTCGGGCTGCCGTAGTAGGCGCCGGGCTTCAGGTCCGGAATGGTGCTTTGCGCAATGCCGTTCTTGAAGGTGCCGTTGGCCAGGTAGCGCGTGCCGGCCATGGGCACGTTGTCCACGTTCAGGTAGAAGGCGCCTACGCTGAATTCGTCACGCGAGCCGATGCCCCAGCTGAACTGCGGCGCAATGCCGTACTTGTCGATCTTGGCGCCGTCGTTGTCCGACTTGTTCCACATGGCGTTCAGGCGGAAGGCGGAGTCTTCGCCCACGCGCTTGTTCATGTCGGCGGTGGCCCGGTAGAAGCCGTCGCTGCCGATGGTGCCCACCACGTCGGTCTGGTCGAGCAGCAGGGGTTTCTTGGTCACCTGGTTGATCACGCCGCCGGTGGAGCCGCGGCCGAAGAGCATGGAGGCCGAGCCGCGCAGCACTTCGATGCGGTCCAGGTTGAAGGTGTCGCGGTCGTACTGCGAGGGGTCGCGCATGCCGTCGATCAGCAGGTCGCCCACGGTGGCCACCGGGAAGCCGCGCAGGCGGATGTCCTGGTCGGTGCCGTTCTCGGTGGCTGCGAAGGTGATGCCGGCGGAGTAGTGCAGCGCTTCCTTCAGGGTGTCGAGCTTGGCGTCGTCGATCAGCCGCTCGGTGATGACGTTGATCGAGTTGGGCACATCGCGGATGTCCTGGTTGCCCTTGGCGATGCCGGTCTTGGTCGTCTGCAGCTGTTCCTTGCCCTGCACCTCGGCCTGGCCCGTCACGGTGATGGGGCTCAGGGTGCCGCCCGACTGTGCCGCTTGCGCGGGCTGGGCGGGCTGTGCCGGCGGGGCCGGCTGAGCCGGCGATTGGGCCCAACTGCTGACCGAGGCAGCCAGCATCAATGCGCCGAGCGGAAAAGCGGTGCTCTCGCTGGCGGCCCGGGGGTGGGCAGGGGAACGGACGGCGCGCAGCGCCGCCTGGCGACGGGGAGATCGAGCCAAGATGGCCTCCAGAAAAAACCGCCCTCAGGGCGGCAGGAAGGCTGGCTATCCGATGGACGGGGTTGGCTCGCCGAAATGAGAATAGTTCCCAATTATATCGGCGCGTTACAAAAAGAGAGCCCGGAAATCACCACCGGGCCTGGAAGTTCGCGGCGAAACAACAGGCCGGGCCCCCTGTCGATGCGCTGCGCTTGCCCGGCGTCGACGGGCCCTAGACGTCGCTCCAGCCCGACTTTGCACGCCGCTGCCGCTGGGCCCGCTCCTTGGCCATCTGCTCTTCCATCTGCTGGCGTCCCAACTTCGACGCGCTGATGAACTGCGCCCGGTCCTTGTAGAGCGGGTGGGTTTCTTCCGCGAACTGGATGTTGAACTGCCGGAAGCGCATGGCGCTCTCGCGCGCCTCGTGTGGCGGCCAGCCCAGGATCTCCAGCACCTGGCGGCCGCTGCGCAAGGACGACTCGAACACCTCGCGCTCGGCCAGGTGCACCTCGCGGTCGCGCAACTGGTACCAGTGGTTCATGTTGCGGGCCCGCGCCACGATCTTCGTGTTCGGGAAATGCTCGCGCGCGAGGTCGACGATTTCGAGCGACTGCTCCACATCGTCCACCGCCACCACCAGCACCTTGGCGGTGGCGGCGCCGGCGGTGCGCAGCAGGTCCAGCCGCGTGGCATCGCCGTAGAACACGCGGTAGCCGAATTCGCGCAGGCCTTCCACGGTGTCGGGGTCGTGGTCCAGCACCGTCACCTGCAGGCCCTCGGCACTCATCATGCGGCCGACGATCTGGCCGTAGCGCCCGAACCCGCAGATCACCACGCTGGCGTCTTGCGGCTCGGAGATTTCCTCGATGTCCCTGGCATCGCCGGTGCTCCAGCGGGGCAGCACCCACTTGTCCAGCGCCACCAGCAGCAGGGGCGAGAGCAGCATCGACAAGGCCACCGCCGCCACCAGGAAGGAGGCCGTGGCCGGCGGCAGCACGCTCGGTCCGGCGGCCGAGAACACCACGAAGGCGAACTCGCCGCCCTGGGCCAGCAGCAGGGTGAAGACGGGGCGCTCCTGCACCGGCAGCTCCAGCAGCTTGGCCAGGCCGTAGATCGCGACCGCCTTCACCGCCAGGAAGCCCAGGACCACCAGCGCCATCCATCCCGGGTTGGCCAGGAGCACGCCGAAGTCGATGCTCATGCCCACCGCGATGAAGAACAGGCCCAGCAGCAGGCCCTTGAAGGGTTCGATGTCGGTCTCGAGTTCGCGCCGGTATTCGCTTTCTGCCAGCAGCACGCCGGCCAGGAAGGCGCCCAGCGCCATCGACAGGCCCACCAGCTGCATGAGCGCCGCAATGGCCACCACCAGCAGCAGCGAGGCGGCGGTGAAGATTTCCGGCGTGCGGCTGCGCGCGATCCAGCGCAGCAGCGGGCGCAGCAGCAGCCGCCCGCCCAGCACGATGCCCGCCACCACGCCGACGATCTTCAGTGCCTCCAGCGCGCGCGCGGTGCCGCTGACGGCGTCTGCCGCGTCGTGGCCGGTGGCCAGCAGCGGCAGCAGCGCCAGGATGGGGATGGCCGCCACGTCCTGGAACAGCAGGATCGAGAAGCCGGCCTGGCCGCTGCCGGTGCGCAGCAGGTTGCGCTCGCCGAACACCTGCAGCGCAATGGCGGTGGACGACAGCGCCAGCCCCAGCGCGGCCACCAGCGACACGCGCCAGGGCAGGCCGGCCGCCATGCCGACCGCCAGCAGCAGTGCGGCACACAGCAGCACCTGGGCCGAGCCCCATCCGAAGATGGGCCGTCGCAGGTTCCACAGGCGCTTGGGCTCCAGCTCGAGCCCCACCAGGAACAGCATCAGCACCACGCCGAACTCGGCGAAATGCAGGATGTCCTCCACGTTGCTCACCAGGCCCAGGCCCCAGGGGCCGATGGCGATGCCGGCAGCCAGGTAGCCGATGATGGAACCCAGCCCCAGCGCCTTGGACAGCGGCACCACGATCACCGCGGCGCTGAGGTAGATGAGCGAATTGACGAGCCAGGTCGGGGCGTGTTCCATGTCAGGCCGCTTCCTCGACGGTGGCTGCTTCCTCGTGCGGCCGGTCGGACTCCGGCACGATGCAGCGCGGGCAGGGCTCGATCTCGTCCATCTCGGGCCAGTCGGGATAGCTGGCCAGCCGGTCGGCGAAGGTGTCGACGTGCGCGGCCAGTTCGTCGGGGCTCATCCTGCGCGCGCCGTGCGTGACCATCGGCGGCAAAAAGCGCATGCCGCACAGCGCCGCGGTCTGCTCGTAGGGCGGCAGGAAGGCGTCGAAGAAATAGCGGTTGTAGCTTTGCGGGTGGTAGCTCGATTCGGGCCCGCCGGTGCTGGCCACCAGCCAGAAGTCCTTGCCCTGCAGGGCCGTGCCGCGCGAGCCGTAGGCCCAGTCGTAGGCCAGCACGTCGTCCAGCCAGAGCTTTTGCAGCGGCGGCATCGAATACCACTGGATCGGGTGCATCAGCACCAGCAGGTCGGCGCGGGCCAGGCGCTGCTGCTCGGCCGCCACGTCGATGGCGAAGTCGGGGTAGGTGGAATAGAGATCGTTGACGTCGACCCCCGGCACTTCGCGCGCCGCCGCCAGCAGGCGGCGGTTCAGGTGCGAATCGCGCCAGTGGGGGTGGGCGGCCAGCAGGTAGATGTGCGGCGCGGCGTTGGAGTCGGTGGTGCTTGGCATGGCCGCGAACATATCGCAACCGGCGCCCGCCTGTGCCCGGCCCTCCTTGGAAGGTCAACGCCTGTAACATTTCATCACCCCAACCCAAGCGAGGAGCCTCTCATGCCGGTGGTCCTGGTCGCCAATCCCAAAGGCGGTGTCGGAAAGTCAACCTTGGCGACGAACATCGCCGGCTACTGGGCCAGCCGTGGCCACGCGGTGATGCTGGGCGACGTGGACCGACAGCAGTCGGCCCGCCTGTGGCTGGGCCTTCGGCCACAGGCGGCCGCCCCGATCTCCACCTGGGAAGCGCAGGGCGACGGCAACGTGGTGCGCCCGCCCAAGGGCACCACGCATGCCGTGCTCGATTCGCCCGCCGGCCTGCACGGCTGGCGCTTCAAGGACGTGCTGGCGCTGGCCGACAAGGTGATCGTGCCGCTGCAGCCGAGCATCTTCGACATCTACGCCACCCGCGAATTCGTCGACCGCCTGAAGGACCAGCGCAATGCGGCCAAGACGAAGATCGGCCTGGTGGGCATGCGCGTGGATGCGCGCACGCTGGCCGCCGACCGGCTGCACGAATTCGTGGCGGGCCTGGGGCTGCCGGTGATCGGCGAGCTGCGCGACACGCAGAACTACGTCCAGCTGGCCGCGCGCGGGCTCACCGTGTTCGACATCGCGCCGGGACGGGTGGCGCGGGACCTGGAGCAGTGGCAGTCCATCTGCCGGTGGCTGGAGTCCTAGCTAGGGAAAGCGCTGACGGTCCGGCGGGCCCGCTTGTCGCCTGCCCGACACCGGCGCTCTCACCTCAGCGGCTAGAGTGCGCCGCATGACCAAGAAGACCTTCCAGACCCTGTCGGACCTGGCCGCCTGCGTCGGCCAGGAAGTCGCCGTGAGCGACTGGATCACCATCACCCAGGAGCAGGTGAACCAGTTCGCCGAGGCCACCGGCGACCACCAGTGGATCCACGTGGACGTGGAGCGGGCGAAAAAGGGGCCCTTCGGCGCGCCCATCGCCCACGGCTTTCTCACCCTGTCGCTGCTGCCGCGCTTCTTCGACATCTCGCTGGAGGTGGTGGAGTCGCGCATGGGCGTGAACTACGGCCTGAACAAGGTGCGCTTCATGTCGCCGGTGCCGGTGGGCAGCCGCCTGCGCGCGCGCATGAAGCTGCTGTCGAGCGATCCGATCGACAACAACGGGCAGCAGATGGTGTGGGAAGTGACGATCGAGCTGGAAGGCGCGGGCAAGCCGGCCTGCGTGGCGGAGTCGGTGGCGCGCCGGTATCCCTGAGCTTTTTTACGCGGCGCCTTCGAAGCCGTTCTGCCGCCAGGCCTCGAACACCGTCACCGCCACCGCATTCGACAGGTTCAGGCTGCGCTGGCCCGGCCGCATCGGCAGGCGCAGGCGTTGTGCGGTCGGAAAGAAGCCGTCGCGCAGCTCGGGCGGCAGGCCGCGCGTCTCGGCGCCGAACACGAGCCAGTCGCCGGGCTCGAGGCGCAGTTCATGCGCAGGACGGCTGCCGTGCGTGGTCAGGGCGAACATGCGGTCGTGCCGGGGCCGCTCGGCGTCCAGCAGCGCCTGCCAGCTGGCATGCCGCTTGACCGGCGCGAACTCGTGATAGTCCAGGCCGGCGCGGCGCAGCAGCCGGTCTTCCATCGAGAAACCCAGTGGCTCCACCAGGTGCAGCGTGCAGCCGGTATTGGCCGCCAGGCGGATGACGTTGCCCGTGTTGGGCGGGATTTCCGGTTCGACCAGGACGATGTGGAACATGGGGCCGATTGTCGCGGCACCGCGCTCAGCGCTCAGCCCGTTGTGCCGGGCTTGTCGGTGCGGGCGAAGACGATGGCCGCGACGTGCGCGGCACCGGCTTCGCGCAGCACCCGGGCGGCGGTGAAGAGCGAGGCGCCGCTGGTCATGACGTCGTCCACCAGCACCACCCGGCGGCTGCGCACTTCCTCTGCGCGTGCGGGCTCCAGCGCGAAGGCGCCCTTCAGGTTGGACAGCCGCTGGGCGCGCGGCAGCCCGCTTTGCGCCGTGGTTTCGCGCGTGCGCACGAGCAGCCCGGCATCCACCTTGCCAGGCGCGAGGCGGCGCGCCAGTTCCAGCGCCTGGTTGAAGCCGCGCCCGCGCAGCCGCGCCGGCGCCAGCGGCATGGGCAGCACGAGGTCCGCCTGCTCCAGCGTGGGCTCCACCCAGGGGGTGCTGAGCATCAGCGTGGCCATGGGGCCGGCCCAGCCCGCCTCGCCGCTGAACTTGAAGCGGCCGATCTGGCCGGCCCAGGGCCAGGCGTAGTCGCAGCAGGCCAGGCAGACATCCAGCGGCGGCGCGTGCCGCATGCAATCCCCGCAATGCGCCACGCCTTCGGCCACCGGCAGCGCACAGCTGCGGCAACGCGGCACCGGCGGGGCGAAGCGCGCCACGCAGGCTTCGCAGACCGGCCGCGAAGGCCAGCTGGCGCAGACGGCGCAGCGGCTGGGCAGGCGCTCGCGCCAGCGGGCAAGGAGAAGGGATGCGGCCATGACGCACTCAATATACTGGCCGCCCCATGCCTGAGAACGAGCCTACGCGGCGCCCGCCCACCATCGATGCCGTTGCCGCCGCCCGCTGGGCGCGCACCCCGCCCGCCGGCCCTTCGCCCTGGCTGCACGAGGAGGTCGGCCGTCGCATGGAAGACCGCCTCCAGTGGATCAAGGCCCAGCCGCACACCTGGGCCGACTGGGCCCCGCTGCGCGGCGGCCTGGAAGCGCATGGCCTGCTGGCGCGGCGCTACCGGGAGGCTGCGTCTTTCGTGGTCGAGCCGGAGCCGCCGCTGCAGCAGGCCACCGCGCAGGCCCTGGCCCAGCCCTGGTGGAGCGCCCGCCGCTGGAACGCGGCGCGCACCCGCTTCGGTGCCGAATCGGTGCCGGAGGAGGGCGTGGACCTTCTCTGGGCCAACATGTCGCTGCACAGCGCCGCCGACCCCCAGGGTCTGATCGGCCAATGGCACAGGCTGGTGGCCACCAACGGCTTCCTGATGTTCTCCTGCCTGGGCCCCGACACCCTGGCCGAGCTGCGGGCGCTCTACGCCGCTGCGGGCTGGACGCCGGCCGGCCACGACTTCACCGACATGCACGACTGGGGCGACATGCTGGTGGGCGCCGGATTCGCCGAGCCGGTCATGGACATGGAGCACATCCAGCTCACCTGGAGTTCTCCGGAGGCCCTGCTGGCCGAATTGCGCACCCTGGGCCGCAATTTCCATCCCCAGCGCTTTGCCGGCTTGCGCGGCCGCGGCTGGCGGGCGCAATTGCATGAACTGCTGGCCGGAAAAATGAACACCGAAGGCCGCATTTCAATGACCTTCGAGATCATCTACGGCCATGCCTTCAAGCCCAAGCCCAAGGTCACGGTGTCGCCCGAAAGCGCGGTGTCGCTGCGCGACATGCGGCAGATGCTGCAGGCCGGCCGGGGAAAGCCCGGCTGAGGGTTGCGCGGGTGCGTCCATACAGACAAACCCGAGTGAAATGCACAGCTACAATTTGTCGTTGCGCGAATTGTGTCCACGTTATTCCAGGCCCGAGCGACGACAGTTTTGAAGGCCGCCAACGCACCGATAACTGAGTCTCGCAAGTGCCGAATCCCGTGTTTCGTTTTGCCACCGTCTCGAGCCAGGGCATCCGCTGGTTCCTGAGGCGCAACTGCTCGGTCACCCCGAGTCAGCTGGCGTGGCTCTACGCATCGCTGTGTCTGGTGTCGCTGGCCATCGGTGGCGGCTTCTGGTTGCGCGGCGCTCCGCTCGTGCTGCCATTTGCCTGGCTGGAACTGGCGGCGGTGGGCGTCGCCTTCCTGGCCTATGCCCGGCATGCGACGGACGGCGAGATGATCGAGCTGCAGGCCGGAAGGCTGGTCGTCGAGCTGGAGAACGGTGGACGTCATGAGCGCACGGAATTCTTGCCGCACCAGGTGCGGATCGAGCCGGAAGTCAGCGACCGTTCGCTGATCGAGGTCTCGGGCCAGGGTCGTTCGGTGAAGGTGGGCCGCTATGTGCGGCCCGAGCTTCGGGCGGCGCTGGCACGGGAGATCCGCATGGCGCTGCGCAACGCGTGAGAGACAACGCAGTGCGCCGTGCTTCAAAGCCGACGGTCTGGCCGATGGGTTAACTGGAAAATGAAGAAGTGAACACGATGAAGAGCAATTGGTACAAGGCGGCAAACCTGCTCGTGGCCACCGCAACTGCATTTGGCGCTGCATTCAGCACGGCTGCGCATGCGGTCAACAACCTGGCGGGTGGGCCGGAGGTTCGCCAGCTCAACCTGCCGGTCGGCGTTACCAAGATCGCGCAGGAGCAGTACTTCCTGCACAACGCGATGATGATCCTGTGCACGGTGATCTTCATCGGCGTGTTCTCGGTCATGTTCTATTCCATCTGGAAGCACCGCAAGTCGGTGGGCCACAAGGCGGCCAACTTCCATGAATCGGTGGTGGTGGAGGTGGTCTGGACGATCATCCCGTTCATCATCGTGATCCTGATGGCGCTGCCCGCCACCAAGGTGCTGGTGGCCCAGAAGGACACCACCAACGCCGACCTCACCATCAAGGTGACCGGCTACCAGTGGAAGTGGGGCTACGACTACATCAAGGGCGAGGGCGAGGGCCTGGCCTTCATCTCCACCCTGCTGCCCGAGCACCGCGCCGTCTCCAACAGCGGAGCCAAGGGCGCCGTGCCCGACAACTACCTGTTCGAGGTGGACAACCCGATGGTGGTGCCGGTGGACAGCAAGATCCGCATCATCACCACCGCCAACGACGTGATCCACGCCTTTGCCGTGCCGCAGTTCGGCATCAAGCAGGACGCCATTCCCGGCTTCGTGCGCGACACCTGGTTCCGCGCCGAGAAGGTGGGCGACTACTACGGCCAGTGCCAGGAGCTGTGCGGCAAGGAGCACGCCTACATGCCCATCCACGTGAAGGTGGTCTCGGCGGCCGACTACACCGCATGGGTCGACGGCAAGCGCAAGGAAGCCGCGGCCAAGCAGGACGACCCGAACAAGGTCTGGACCCTGCCGGACATCCTGGCGCGCGGCGAGAAGGTCTACGCCTCGAACTGCGCCGCCTGCCACCAGGCCAACGGCAAGGGCGCCGGCCCGATCAAGCCGCTGGATGGCGCTGCCGTCGTGCTGGATGCCGACCACAACAAGCAGATCCAGATCGTGCTCAACGGCGCCGCCAACGGCGCCATGCCGGCCTGGAAGCAACTGAGCGACACCGACATCGCGGCGGTCGTCAGCTTCACCAAGAACAGCTGGTCGAACAAGACCGGTCAGTTGGTGCAGCCCGCCGAAGTGTTGGCCGCCCGTGGCAAGTAAGACCTACCCAGAAGAGTTGCAGAGAAAGTAGATCGACATGAGTGCAATCCTCGACAACCACGGGCACGCTGGCGGCCACGCGCACGGTCATGACGATGGCCATCACGACCACCACGCCCCCACGGGCTGGCGCCGCTGGGTCTTCGCGACCAACCACAAGGACATCGGCACGCTCTACCTGCTGTTCTCCTTCGCCATGCTGATCTTCGGCGGCATCCTGGCGCTGGGCATCCGTGCCGAGCTGTTCCAGCCCGGCCTGCAGCTGGTGAACCCCGAGATGTTCAACCAGCTGACCACCATGCACGGCCTGATCATGGTGTTCGGCGCGATCATGCCGGCCTTCGTGGGCTTCGCGAACTGGATGATCCCGCTGCAGATCGGCGCATCCGACATGGCTTTTGCGCGCATGAACAACCTGAGCTTCTGGCTGCTGATCCCGGCGGCCGTGATGCTGGTGGGTTCGTTCTTCATGCCTGGCGGCGCGCCGGCCGCGGGCTGGACGCTCTACGCGCCGCTCACGCTGCAGATGGGCCCCTCGATGGACGCCGGCATCTTCGCCATGCACATCATGGGCGCCAGCTCGATCATGGGCTCGATCAATATCATCGTGACCATCCTCAACATGCGCGCCCCCGGCATGACGCTGATGAAGATGCCGATGTTCTGCTGGACCTGGCTGATCACCGCCTACCTGCTGATCGCCGTGATGCCCGTGCTGGCCGGCGCCATCACCATGACGCTGACCGACCGCCACTTCGGCACCAGCTTCTTCAACCCCGCCGGCGGCGGCGACCCGGTGATGTACCAGCACATCTTCTGGTTCTTCGGCCACCCCGAGGTCTACATCATGATCTTGCCGGCCTTCGGCATCATCAGCCAGATCGTGCCGGCCTTCGCCCGCAAGAAGCTGTTCGGCTACGCCTCGATGGTGTACGCCACCAGCTCGATCGCCATCCTGAGCTTCATCGTGTGGGCGCACCACATGTTCACCACCGGCATGCCGGTCACGGGCCAGCTGTTCTTCATGTACGCCACGATGCTGATCGCGGTGCCCACGGCCGTGAAGATCTTCAACTGGATCGCCACCATGTGGCAGGGCTCGATGACCTTCGAGACGCCCATGCTGTTCGCGGTGGGCTTCATCTTCGTGTTCACCATGGGTGGCTTCACCGGCCTGATCCTGGCCGTGGCGCCCATCGACATCCAGCTGCAGGACACCTACTACGTGGTGGCCCACTTCCACTACGTGCTGGTGGCCGGCTCGCTCTACGCCATGTTCGCGGGCTACTACTACTGGGCACCCAAGTGGACCGGCGTGATGTACAACGAGTGGCGCGGCAAGGTGCACTTCTGGTGGTCGCTGATCTCCTTCAACCTGGCCTTCTTCCCGATGCACTTCCTGGGCCTGGCCGGCATGCCGCGACGCTATGCCGACTACCCGATGCAGTTCGCCGACTTCAACGCCATCGCCACGGTGGGCGCCTTCGCCTTCGGCCTGGCGCAGGTGTACTTCTTCTTCTTCATCGTGCTGCCGACCATGCGCGGCAAGGGCGAGCCCGCCCCGCAAAAGCCCTGGGAAGCGGCCGAAGGCCTGGAATGGGAAGTGCCCTCGCCGGCGCCTTTCCACACCTTCGAGACTCCGCCCAAGCTGGACGCCACCGCCACCAAGGTGATCGGCTGAGCGCCGGCTGTTGAAGCAACAAGAGGCCGCGAGATGACGCCTGAACAGAAGAAGAGCAACCGCCGCATGGGGCTGATCCTGGCCTCCATCGCCGTGGTGTTCTTCCTCGGCTTCATCGCGCGCATGGTCTTCGTGCGCGGCTGAGCGCCATGGCCGCTTCCGAACGCACCCGCCGCCACAACCTGCGCATGGTGGGCAAGCTCGCCGTCGTCACGGCGGGCATGTTCGCCTTCGGCTATGCGCTGGTGCCCATGTACCGCGCCATCTGCGAGGTCACGGGCATCAACATCCTGGCCGTGTCCGAACTGCAGGTGCCCGGCGGTGCCGCCGGCGGCAAGGACGTGCGGGTGAACAACACGCAGGTCGACAAGAGCCGCACCATCACGGTGGAGTTCGACGCCAACTCGCGCGGCCTGTGGGAATTCAAGCCGGCGCAAAGCTCGATGGAAGTCCATCCGGGCGAGCTGCACACGGTCATGTACGAGTTCCAGAACGTGCAGAACCGGCGCATGGCCGCGCAGGCCATTCCCAGCTACGCGCCCCAGCAGGCCGCTCCGTACTTCAACAAGCTGGAGTGCTTCTGCTTCAACCAGTACACGCTCGACGCGGGCGAGAAGAAGCAGTGGCCGGTGGCCTTCGTGATCGACCCGAAGCTGTCGAAGGACGTGAAGACCATCACCTTGTCCTACACCTTCTTCGAGATCGGTTCGCCGGTGCCGCCGGCGCCGGGCAAGACGGCGGCCTCGAACGTGGACGCCAAGGCGGAGCCCAGATCGTGATGGCTGCCGACAAGCTGCCCCCCGAGGCGAACAAGCCCTCGTCCCTGCTGCGCACCGTCAAGGCCGTGGCGTGGGGCTTCTTCGGCGTTCGCAAGAACAGCAGCTACCAGGAAGACATCAAGCGCCTGACGCCGCTGCACATCATCGGCGTGGGCCTGGTGGCCGCGGTGCTGTTCGTGGTGGCGCTGGTCGTTTTGGTCAAGTTCGTGGTGGCGCCCTGAGCGGGCGGCACGGCAACAGAAGAGATTGAGTAGAAAGAAGAGAAAGCAGGAGCGCAAATGAGTTCAACCGCCCACGGCACCACGCCTTACTACTTCGTGCCGGCCCCTTCGGCCTATCCGGTCATGTCCGCCATCGGGCTGTTCCTGGTGATCCTCGGCGCTTCGCAGTGGATCAACGGCCATGGCTGGGGCGCCTGGTCGCTGCTGGCCGGCATGATCGTCTGGCTCTCGACCCTGTACTCCTGGTTCCGCTCGGCCGCGCATGAAAGCGAAAGCGGCCAGTACGGCCACAAGATCGACCTGTCGTACCGCTGGAGCATGAGCTGGTTCATCTTCTCGGAGGTGATGTTCTTCGGCGCCTTCTTCACCGCGCTGTGGTGGGCCCGCACCCACGCGCTGCCTGCGCTGGGCAGCCTGGACAACGCGCTCTTGTGGCCCGACTTCAAGGCCGTGTGGCCCACCGTGCAAGCGGGTGCCACCGCCTCGCCGGCCAACATCGTCGAGCCCTTCCAGACCGTGGGCCCCTTCTGGCTTCCCACCATCAACACGGCGCTGCTGCTGAGCTCGGGCGTGACGCTGACCATTGCCCACCACGCCCTGCGTGCCAACCACCGCGCCCAGACCATCCGCTTCATGTGGCTGACGGTGCTGCTGGGCTTCATCTTCCTGTGCGTGCAGGGCTATGAATACCACCACCTGTACACCGAGCTGAACCTCAAGCTCAGCTCCGGCACCTACGGCTCGACCTTCTTCATGCTCACCGGCTTCCACGGGCTGCACGTGTTCGTCGGCATGCTGATGCTGTTCTTCATCACCCTGCGCCTGCACAAGGGCCACTTCACGCCCGAGCGCCATTTCGGCTTCGAAGGCGCCGCCTGGTACTGGCACTTCGTGGACGTGGTGTGGCTGGGTCTTTATCTGCTGGTCTACTGGCTTTGAGCGATTCACACCACGGCAAAGCAAAAAAGCGCCGCAAGGCGCTTTTTTCATTGTTCTTCTCCGAAGAGAGGCGTCGGCCCGATCTATTTGCCGACCGGAAGGCCCCCTGGCTGGATGTAGCCGAGCTTCCAGGCCAGCAGCACGCACAGGAACAAAACCACCGACAGGCCGATCCGAACCGTGAGCGCGCGCGCCATGCCGGCGGACTTGGTGCGCGCTTTGTCGCCGGACGGGCCGCCCCTGAGCATGAAGAACAGGGCCGATCCCAAGCTGGCCAGGATGCCCACGAACACCAGGGCAATGACGTATTTCATGACAAACATTATCGGCCCGCGCGGTCCGGGGGCCGCGTGAGCGAAGCGGCAAGACACCAGTCGGCGCGTGCGCCAGGATTCGCGTTGCCGCCGCGGCAGCCGCAACAACAATCGCAGCGCAAGCGCGGCTGGCATGCGTGGCTGTTCGCAGCCCTGGCGCTGCTGCTGGTCGGCACGGGCATCGCCCTGGGCAACTGGCAACTGAATCGTGCCGCCCAGAAAGAGGCGCTGCAGGCCCGAATCCAGGCGCAGGGGCAACTGCCGGTGCTGGACCAGGCTGAATTCCTGGCCCTGCCGAAGCCGCTCGAGGCCCTGCATCGCCGCGTGCACCTGCGCGGGCTGTGGCTGGGCTCGCAGTCGGTCTACCTCGACAACCGGCAGATGCACGGCCTTCCGGGCTTCTACGTGCTCACGCCGCTGGCGCTGGAAGGCAGCAACGAGACAGTGATGGTCCAGCGCGGCTGGATCCAGCGCAACTTCAACGACCGCACAGCGCTCGAGCCGGTGGAAACGCCCAGCGGCCTGGTCGAAATCGATGCCGTCATCGCCACGCCGCCGGCGCACCTGCTCGAACTGGGCAAGGACGCGGCGGCACCGCAGGCGCAGGCCGATGCCGCGACTGCTCCCGCTGCACCGGCCACCGCCTCGGCGCCCGCCACCGTGGGGTCTTCGCCCATCCGGCAAAATCTGGACCTGGAAGCCTTCCGCACGCAAACCGGCCTGCCGGTGCGCACGGAGCTTTCCTTGCAGCAGGTCGGCAGCGCTTCCCAGGGGCTGCAGCGTGACTGGCCGGCCCCCGCACTGGGCATCGACCGTCACTACGGCTACGCATTCCAGTGGTTCGGCCTCGCGGCCCTCGTCGCAGTACTTTATGTCTGGTTCCAACTCATCGTCCCCTTCCGCCGCGCAAGGCGTTCGCGCCATGGCTGACGAGCCGCTGGGCCTGACGGTGCATTCCATGCCCACGCCCGAGCAGACGCTGGGCGTGGACGACGAGCGGCGAACCCGCTCGGGCCGCATCCGCATGCTGCTGGTGATGCTGGTGTGCGCGGCGCCGGTCATCGCCTCGTACTTCACCTACTACGTCATCAAGCCCAAGGGCAGCGCCGGCTACGGGCAGCTGATCGAGCCGCAACGTCCGCTGCCGGCCATCGCCGCCACCGCGGCGGACGGCAAGCCCGTCGAACTGCGTTCGCTCAAGGGCCAGTGGCTGCTGGTGGTGGTGGCCAAGTCCGGCTGCGACAACCTGTGCGAGCAGTACCTGTACCTGCAGCGCCAGCTGCGCGAAAGCCTGGGCCGCGAGAAGGACCGGCTGGACCGCGTGTGGCTCGTCAGCGACGACGCCCCGCCGCCCGCCCGCCTGGAGCCGGCGCTGCGCGGCGCCACCGTGCTGCGCGTGCCGCAGGCCCGGTTGGCCCAGTGGCTCGAACCCGCCCAGGGCCACCAGCTCGACGAGCACATGTACCTGGTCGACCCGCAAGGCAACTGGATGATGCGCTTCCCGGCCGGCATGGATGCCGCCGGCACCGCCAAGGCCAAGCGCGACATCGAGCGCATGCTGCGGGCCTCCGCTTCGTGGGACGAAGCCGGGCGATGAACACCATGGACGCACAGCCGCTCTACGACCTCGCACCGGTGGCCTGGCTGCTGGGCATGGGCGTGCTGCTGGCGCTCGGGCCGCTGTTCTGGGTCTGGCGCCGCCATGTGGGCGAGGGCGCTGGCCGGCGCCTGCAGGCGCTGACCGTGCTGACCCTGTTCCTCACCTTCGACCTGACCCTGTTCGGCGCCTTCACCCGCCTGTCCGATTCAGGCCTGGGCTGCCCCGACTGGCCGGGCTGCTACGGCAACGCCAGCCCGGTCGGCGCCCGCCACGAGATCGCCATGGCCCAGGCGGCGCAGCCCACCGGCCCCGTCACGCACGGCAAGGCCTGGGTGGAGATGGTTCATCGCTACCTGGCGACCAGCGTCGGCTTCCTGATCCTGGTGCTGGCCGCCGCCACCTGGGTGGTGCGGCGGCGCGAGCGCATGGCGCCGCGGGGCAACCACGCGAGGGCCCTGTCGGCATGGTGGCCGGCGGCCACCCTGGTGTGGGTGTGCCTGCAAGGCGCCTTCGGTGCGCTCACCGTCACCTGGCGGCTGTACCCGGCCATCGTCACCCTGCACCTGCTGGGGGCGATGGTGTTGCTGGCCCTGCTGTGCATCCAGGCGGTGCGCTATGGTCAGGCGGCGCAATCGCGCATGCCGGTGCCGCTGGCACCCGGCCTGCGTGCGCTGCTGTGGTTCACGGCCGGCGCGCTGGCCCTGCAGATTGCACTGGGCGGCTGGGTCAGCACCAACTATGCGGTGCTGGCCTGCACCCAGTTCCCCACCTGCCAGGACAGCTGGTGGCCGCCGATGAACTTCTCGCAGGGCTTCGAGATCTGGCGCGAGCTGGGCACGGCCAGCCACGGCGCGCCCATCGAGTTCGCCGCGCTCACCGCCATCCACTATGTCCACCGCCTGATGGCCTACGCCGTGTTCGCGCTCATCGGCCTGCTGGCCTGGCAGCTGCTGCGCCAGGCGCCGGCCCTGCGGGCGCAGGCGCACTGGCTGATCGGCCTGGCGCTCCTGCAGCTGGCCACCGGCCTCGGCAATGTGCTGCTGGGCTGGCCGCTGGTGGCGGCGCTGCTGCACACCGGCGGCGCGGCGGCGCTGGCGGTGGTGCTGACGTGGACGCTGTGCGAAAGCCGCCGCGCCCAGGCCACCGTGCCGGCCCGCCGCGCAGCCGGCCTGGCCGCCGGCAAGGTGGTCGAACCATGAGCACCGCCCGTCCGTTCCGAAAGTGCTCGCACGCGCAGCAGCAGCGCGCAGCACGGAGAGTTTTCAAGTGAGCACGCCCATTTCCGCGCAGCAGAGCCACGCCACGAGCGTGCTGCGCCAGTACTACGCCCTGACCAAGCCGCGCGTGGTGCAGCTGATCGTCTTCTGCGCCCTCATCGGCATGGTGCTGGCTGTGCCCGGCGTGCCGTCGTGGCCCGACGTGGTGCAAGGCGCCTTGGCCTGCATCGGTATCTGGCTGGTGGCCGCGGCCGCGGCCGCATTCAACTGCCTGGTCGAGAAGGGCATCGACGCCAAGATGAAGCGCACGGCCTGGCGACCCACGGCGCGCGGCGAACTGAGCGACTGGCAGGCGCTGGCCTTCTCCATCGCGCTGTGCGCGCTGGGGTCGGCGCTGCTGTGGTTCTCGGTGAACCCGCTGACCATGTGGCTCACCTTCGCCACCTTCGTCGGCTATGCGGTGATCTACACCGTGGTGCTCAAGCCGCTCACGCCGCAGAACATCGTGATCGGCGGCGCATCGGGCGCCATGCCGCCGGTGCTGGGCTGGGCGGCCATGCGCGGCGAGGTGGGGCCGGAGGCGCTCATCCTGTTCCTGATCATCTTCCTGTGGACGCCGCCGCACTTCTGGGCGCTGGCGCTCTACCGCGTGGAGGACTACCGCAAGGCGGGCCTGCCGATGCTGCCGGTCACGCACGGCAACGAGTTCACGCGGCTGCAGGTGCTGCTCTACACCTTCATCCTCTTTGCCGCCTGCCTCATGCCCTTCATCTACGGCATGAGCGGCTGGCTGTACCTGGTGGTCGCGATCGCGGTGAGCGTGGGCTTCACGGGCTATGCCTTCAAGCTGTGGCGACACTATTCGGACCAGCTGGCGCGCAAGACCTTCCGCTTTTCGCTGATCCACCTGAGCGTGCTCTTCGCGGCGCTGCTGGTGGACCACTACATCAAGTATTGAAATGAAGCACCCCCCATGCGGCTTCGCCGCTCCCCCCTCTCTCGCCTTCGGCGGGAGGGGGGCGCACCCAGCGGCCTGGCCAAGCCAGTTCCGCGGGTGCCCTGGAGGCTTCGCTGCGCTCGCCGGCTGGACGCTCGTTTCATGCGTCGCGGGGGCGCGCTGCGCCATGGATAACGGGTAACCAACGCAACCAATGCCACCGACGCAACGGGGAAGGACCGAGACCAAGATGACGATGAACAAGCGCGACGTGCTCAAGCTCCTGGCCGCAGGCTCCACGCTCGGCCTGGCCGGCTGCATGCAGGCCAAGCAGAGCTTCAAGGCGGTGGACATCACCGGCGCCGACTACGCCAAGGACTTCTCGCTGAAAGACGCCAACGGCGCCACTCGCACGCTGGCCGACTTCAAGGGCAAGGTGGTGGTGCTGTTCTTCGGCTACGCGCAGTGCCCCGACGTGTGCCCCACCACCATGACCGAGATGGCGCAGGTCAAGCAGCAGCTGGGCGCCGACGGCGACAAGCTGCAGGTGGTCTTCATCACCGTCGACCCCGAGCGCGACACGCCCGAGGTCATGAAGGCCTACATGGGCGCCTTCGATCCCAGCTTCGTCGCGCTCATTCCCTCGCCCGAGCAGCTGGCTGCGGTGGCCAAGGACTTCAAGGTCTACTACAAGAAGGTGGAAGGCAAGACGCCCACCAGCTATTCGATGGACCACTCGGCCGCCAGCTACGTGTACGACCCGCAAGGGCGCCTGCGCCTGTATGCGCGGTACGGCTCGGGCGTGCCGCCCATGGTGGAAGACGTGAAGACGCTGCTGCAAGGCTGAGGCTGGCCGGAGCATGCCCGCAGCAGCAGCAGGCCATCTCGAACACCTGAAGTCGCGCAAGGGCGCCTTCCGCATCGCGCTCATCGCGCCCGAAGTGCTGGAAGGCTTGAGCCTGGGTTTGATCGAGACCGTCAACCTCAACGAATTCCTCGCGCTGGACGTGGCACGGCTGGCCACGCAGGTGGCCCATCACATCGGCCTGGACCCGCAGGCCGAGCGCCTGCTCGATACCCTGGCCATGCTGGGCGCCTTCAAGCCGATGCAGCGCCACGGCCATGTGGCCCGCGCGCTCTACGACCTCGCGGCGCTGCATGCCGAGCGCGACGCGGTGGCGCACCGGCTGGCCACGCATGCCAGCGACGTGGCGCGCTGCTGGGCCACGCAATGGGTGATGCTGTCGGGCCTGCCGCTCGCGCGGCAACTCGAAGCGGTGCGGCGCTTTGCCGCTGACCCGCATTTCGGCGTGCGCGAATTCGCGTGGATGGCGGTGCGCGATGCGGTGGGCGCGGCGCCCGATGAAGCCGTGGCCTTGCTGCAGCCCTGGGCACTGGACGCCGACCCGAACATCCGCCGCTTTGCCAGCGAGCTCACGCGTCCGCGCGGCGTGTGGTGCGCGCAGATCGAGGCCTTCAAGCGCGAGCCGTGGCGCGCGCAGCCGCTGCTGGAGGCGCTGCGCGCCGACCCGAGCCGCTACGTGCAGAACTCGGTGGCCAACTGGCTCAACGATGCGAGCAAGTCGCAGGGGCCGTGGGTCGATGAAACCTGCGAGCGCTGGCTGCGCGAGAGCGACGTGCCCAGCACCCGCTACATCGTCCAGCGGGCGCGGCGCACGCTGCGCAAATCCGGCGCCTGAGAGAAAAAGCCGCTCAGGCGGGGGTGCGCTGCTGGAACAGCAGCCGCACGGCCAGCGCGCCCAGCACCATGCCCATCACCTGGTTCTGCAGCTTCATCCAGAACCGGTTGCCGGCAAACCATTGGGCGATGCCGGCGGCGCACAGCGTGACCAGCAGGTTCACGGTGGCGCCGATGGCGATCTGCGTGCCGCCCAGCAGCAGGCTCTGGCCCAGCACCGAGCCCGACTCGGGCGTGATGAACTGCGGCAGCACCGACAGGTAGAAGATCGCCACCTTGGGATTCAGGATGCTGGTGAGCAGCCCCATGGTGAAGAGCTTGCGCGGCGACTGCGGCGCGAGGTCACGCGCCTCGAAGGGCGAGCGGGCGCCGGGGCGCAGCGCCTGCCACGCGAGCCACAGCAGGTAGAGCGCACCGGCGATCTTCAGCACCTCGTAGCCCAGCGGCACCGCCATGAACAGGGCCGTGAGGCCCAGCGCGGCCGAGCACATGTGCACCGTGAAGCCCAGCACCACGCCGAACCACGACATCACGCCGGCCGCGCGCCCCTGGCACAGCGAGCGGGAGATCAGGTAGATCATGTTCGGCCCCGGGGTGAGGGCCATCAGCAGTGCGGCGCCGAAGAAGAGGATGAAGTGCGAGGTGGAGATCATGGGCAACCTGCAAAGTCACTCGAACATACAGGGGCCGGACGGGCGCCGGCAGATACAGATCCAAGAAAAAGGCCCGCAACAGCGGGCCTTTTCAATTGGAGCTCAGGGCCTTCAGGCGGTGGCCAGCGCCGCCGGGCGCGACAGGCGCAGCGCATGCATCCAGGCGCGGCGCAGCACGGCGGGCGAGCGCGACTCTTCCGGGATCAGCAGGAAGCCGCGGTCGCGCAGGCTGGCGCCCAGGTTCAGCTGGCTGGTCATCACCGTCAGCGGAATGGCCAGCAGCAGCGGCAGGCCCACGGGCATCAGCCACATCAGGGCGCTGGCGTCGATCAGGGCGATGCCCAGGGCGAAAGCGCCCACCACCAGGCTCATGGGCGCCAGGGCGCGGGTGGCGTCCTTCCAGCCCACGGCAGCTGCTTCCCGCGGCGGCGACTTCCATTCCAGCTTGATGCCGGTGATGGCCACCACCACGAACAGCGAGTGAGCCAGCATGCGAACGGGTGCCTGCACGATGGCCATGGCGCTTTCCATGAGCGAGCTCTTCACCAGGCCCCAGAAGCCGCCGTACTGGCGCTGTTCGCCGCGCATCAGGATGGCGGCCACGCCCAGGATGCGGGGCAGGAACAGCAGGCACAGGGTCCAGGCCCAGAGGGCGGCCAGTTCCATGGGCAGCACATGCCAGTCGCCGATCAGGTTCGAGCCGGCCAGCCACAGGGTGGTGCCCAGCGTCAGGAAGGCCAGCCACAGCGGCGCCGAGACATAGGCCATGGTGCCGGTCACGAACATCGCGCGGTGCACCGGGTGGATGCCGGGCTCGGCCATCAGGCGGGCGTTCTGCAGGTTGCCCTGGCACCAGCGGCGGTCGCGCTGCAGCTCGGCCAGCAGGTCTGGCGGCTGCTGCTCGTAGCTGCCCACCAGGTCCGCCACCAGCCACACGTGGTAGCCGGCGCGGCGCATCAGCGCGGCCTCGACGAAGTCGTGGCTCATGATGCCGCCGGACATGCCGCCCTTGCCCTTGATGGGGGCCAGCGCGCAGTGCTGCATGAAGGGCTCGACGCGGATGATCGCGTTGTGGCCCCAGTAGTGCGATTCGCCCAGCTGCCAGAACTGCATGCCCAGCGTGAACAGGCGCCCCGTCACACGGGAAGCGAACTGCTGTGCGCGGGCGTGCAGCGTCACGTGGCCGATGGCCTGCGTGGCGGTCTGGATGATGCCGGCGGTGGGGTTGGCTTCCATCAGCTTGACCATGGAGGTCAGGCAGTCGCCGCTCATCACCGAGTCGGCGTCGAGCACGACCATGTAGCGGTAGTCCTTGCCCCAGCGGCGGCAGAAGTCGGCCACGTTGCCGGCCTTGCGGTGCGTGCGGCGGGTGCGCAGGCGGTAGTAGACCTCGACCTGCGGCTGGTTCGGGTTCTCGGCCAGCGCGGCGCGCAGGTCGGCCCAGGCGGCGCGCTCGGCGTCGGCCACGCCGCTCTGGTAGCTGTCGGAGAGCACGAACACGTCGAACTGCTTCGCGTGGCCGGTGGCGGCCACCGATTCGCAGGTGGCGCGCAGGCCGGCAAACACCGTGGCCACGTCCTCGTTGCAAATCGGCATGATGATCGCCGTGCGTGCCTCGGGGTTCATCGGGTGGTTGGCCACCTGCTTGGCCGACAGCGAATGCTTGTCGCCCCGCACCGAGACGTAGAAGCCCATCAGCGCCGTGACGAAGCCGGTGACGACCCAGCCCGACAGGATGGCGTACAGCGCGATCTGGCCGTATTCCAGCAGGGCGTTGTCGTAGGTCGGCTGGATGCTGGCGAACAGCGTGGCGGCCAGCACCGTGCTCAGCACGGCCAGCAGCATGAAGATGTTGCGGCGGGTCGCGGCGGCGCGTTGCCAGGGTTGCTTGGCTGCTTGCGGCGCCGTGGCGGCAGCGGCCTTGCGTCCGCCGCCGGCACCGAGGCGCACCAGCAGGCCGGTGCCGATGCTGTTCCAGAAGCCGCGCCAGGGGCGGGGCGTCATCGAGCCGCGGTTGATGGGGGGCGCCGTCACCGAGTTGGGATGGCGTTCTTCGCGCAGCGCGGGGCGGGAAGCAACAAAGTCGCTTTCGCCCAGCACGCGCAGCTGGGAAAATTCATTGGGCTTCATGGGGGCGGATCCTCAGAAGGCCTGTTTGTCGCGCACGGGGGTGTCGCCGATTGCGGGAAAGCGCTTGAAGACGCTGTCGGGCGCCATCCCGTGGCCAGCTTCGAGGGAGCCGGACAGTTGGGTCGCCGCGCGTGGCCGCGAGGGCGAAACGTGCTTGTGGCGCTGGCCGAGCTGGGGCGAGCGCGTGGCGAAAGATGGGCTGGAAAGAGAATTCATGCGGGCTATAGGGCAATCCCCGTGCCAGCGCGAAAAAACTCTTTCAAATCAAAGGCTTGGGCCGATTTTGAATGGCGACTTCGCCGCCCGGGCGGGTTTTGGCCCCCAAAACCGATGATTTTGTCGCCGCATCACGACAAGCCCATGAGGACCAAAAATTTTGTCCTTTTAAATCAATGACTTAACTGTGTCGCTCGTCAGCGACGCCGTCGGTGGGCCCCTGCGAACCGTCGGATTTGAAGGACCCCGGCGTGAGCTCGTGCTTTTGCAGCAGGCGGTAGAACTCGGTGCGGTTGCGGTCGGCCAGGCGGGCCGCGTCGGCCACGTTGCCGTCGGTCAGCTTGAGCAGGCCCACCAGGTAGTCCCGCTCGAAGCGCTGCTTGGCCTGTGCGTAAGTCTGCACTTCCACCGTGGGCACGCGCAGCGCTCGCTGCACCAGCGCCAGCGGCACCAGCGGCGAGGTCGACAGGGCGCAGACCTGCTCCACCACGTTGTAGAGCTGTCGCACATTGCCGGGCCAGGGCGCGGTCGCCAGGGCCTTCAATGCCTCCGGGGCGAATCCGGAAAGCCGCTTGTTGTACTTGCCCGCCAGCCGCTGCAGGAAATGGTTGGCCAGAAGCGGAATGTCCTCGCGCCGCGCCGCCAGCGACGGCAGGTTGAGCGTCACGACATTGAGACGGTAGTACAGGTCTTCGCGGAACTGCCCTTCCGCCATGGCCACGTCCAGGTCGCGGTGGGTGGCGGAGATGATGCGCACGTCCACCTGGATCGACTGGCTGCCGCCCAGCGGCCGAACCGCGCGCTCCTGCAGCACCCGCAGCAGCTTGACCTGCAGGGCGGGCGGCATGTCGCCGATCTCGTCCAGCAGCAGGGTGCCGCCGTCGGCCTGCTGGAACAGGCCCTTGTGGTTGGCCACGGCGTCGGTGAAGGCGCCCTTCATGTGGCCGAACAGTTCGGACTCCAGCAGGGCCTCCGGGATGGCGCCGCAGTTGACCGCCACGAAGGGCTTGTCGGCGCGCGCGCTGGCCTTGTGGATGGCGCGCGCCAGCATTTCCTTGCCGGTGCCGCTGTCGCCGCGCAGCAGCACGCTGGCGTCGGACTTGGCCACCATGCGCGCCTCGGCCAGCAGTTCGGCCATGCGGTTGCTGCGGCTGACGATGTCGGAGCGCCAGTTCTCGTCGCCCGCGCCCTTGGCCGGGCGCGCGGCAGGTGCCGCCAGCGCCAGCGCCTGGGCGATCTTGTCGAGCAGCTCGCGCGCGTCGTAGGGCTTGGTGAGGTAGCCGAACACGCCGCGTGCCGTGGCCTCGACCGCATCGGGAATGGTGCCGTGCGCGGTGAGCAGGATCACCGGCAGCGTGGGGTGGTGCTGGCGGATCTCGTCGAACAGCTGCAGGCCGTCGCGCCCGGGCAGGCGCACGTCGCTGAGCACCAGCTGCGGATGCTCGATCTCGAGCTGGGTGAGTGCCGATTCGGCCGAGGTGACGGCCGTGACCTGGTAGCCGGCGCCGGTCAGGCGCATCGACAGCAGGCGCAGCATGTCGGGGTCGTCATCGACCACCAGCAGCCGGGCGCCGCGTGCTTCCTGCTCGGAACTCATGGTTTGCTGCCGTTGGGCGCCGGCATGCTCGGTACCGGCGGATGGTTGCTGGGACGGGAGAAGCTGCGCTCGATGGCGCGCAGCGCCTCCAGGCGGTCGTTGAGCTGGTCGATGCGGCGCTGGCTGTCCTTGAGCTGCTGGGACTGCTTGTCGCGCTCGTCTTCCACGCGCCGCTGTTCGCCGTAGCGGGCCGAGAGCAGGCGTGCCAGCGGTGCCAGCTGCTGCGCCTCGGGCGCCTGGTTGGCGGCCACGCGCTGCAGCAGGCCCTGGGCGCGCACCAGGTCGGCGCCCTGGCGGGTCTGGGCCAGCGCCAGCGCGAGCTGCACCTGTGTCAGCGGCACTTCGCCGGGCTCGCCCAGCCGCGAGATTTCGCCGGCCAGCTCGGGCGGGCCGAGCGTGCGCACCTTGTCGCCATAGGCCAGGGCGGCGGCCACCGGGCCGGAGGTGGCGGCGATGAAGTTGATGGCCGGCTGCGTGGCCGGCGCGTTGGGCTCGGCCTCGACCGGCACGACCGGTGCGGGCAGGTTCTGCACCACGGGTGGCGGCGGCACGTTCGTCGAAGGTGCGGGCCGCGGCGCGGTGGAGGTGGCGCAGCCGGCCAGCAGCCAGGGCACGGCAACGGCCGCGGCCCAGGGCAAGACGTTTCTGCGGACAGACAGGATCGACATGAAAACCAGGAAAGGGGGACGCTCTAGGGGAAGGTCAGGCGGTGCGCGGCAATTCGATGCGAAAGCGGGCACCTGGACCGTCGGCCAGCAGTTCGACACGGCCGCCATGGGCTGCAATGTACTCCTGCACGATGGAAAGACCGATTCCGGTGCCCTTGACCGCGTGCTCGGGCTGTCTTTCGCCGCGGTAAAAGGGTTCGAAGATGCGTTCGCGGTCGCCCTCGGCAATGCCCGGGCCCGCATCGCAGATGTCGATGCGCGCCACGCCCGGCGCGGACGACACGGTGAGCGTGATGAGCCCGCCGCGCGCCGAGAAGCGGATCGCGTTGGACAGCAGGTTGGCAACGGCCGTGCTCAGCTTGGTCCGGTCGGCGGTGACCTGCAGGTCTTCGCCTTCGCCGCGCACCACCAGGCCTTGCGCCTGCCACTGAAGGCGCTGCGCATAGATCTGCTCTTCGATCAGCGGCAGCAGCGCCACGCGCTCGCGGTTGAGCTGGCGCGCCTCGAAGGCGGCGGCATTGAAGCGCAGCAGCGCTTCGATCTGCCCCTGCAGCGACACCGTGTTCTGCTGCAGGATCTGCGCGACCTCGCGCTGGGCGGGGTTGAGCGAACCGGTCACGCCTTCTTCCAGCAGCGACACGCCCTCGCGCAGCGCCGCCAGCGGCGTCTTCAGCTCGTGCGACACGTGGCGCAGGAAGCGCGCCTTGTCGGCGTCCAGTTCGGTCAGGCGCAGGCGCAGCCATTCGAGCTGTTCCGACACGCGGCGCACGTCGGCCGGGCCGCGAATGTCGATGGGCTCGTCCAGCCGGTTCTCGCCCAGGCCGATGATGGCGCGCTCCAGCCGCTTGAACGGCCGCGCCAGCCACACACCGAAGCCCAGCGCCAGCGCCACCGCCAGGCCGCTGGCGGCCAGCACCTCGCGCATGAGGCGGGTGCGCGCGCTTTCGATGCGCTCGGCCAGCGCCTTGTTCTGCGCCTCGATGAGCAGCTGCGCCAGCTGCGCGATCTGCGTGTTGTTGCCGTCCAGGTCGCGAAACTGCAGCGCCATGCTGCTTTCGCGCGCCAGCGCCGTTTCCTGCGGGCCGGTGAGCAGCGATTCGATGGAGCCGATCTGCTTGCGCCATTCGTCGGCGGCCTCCACCGGCAGGCCGTTGGCCACCAGCCGGTCGATGGCGCCGTGCGCATCGCGCGCCGCGTCTTCGAAGCGGCGGCGCAGCACGCCGTCGTTGAGCACCAGCGACTGCCGGCCGGCGCGCTCCATGGCCGCGCTGCGCTCGGCCAGCGACTGGGCCGAGCCCGACAGGGTGAGGGCGCGCGCCGCGGCATCGCGGCTTTGGGTCATGAGCGCGTCGTACTGGAAGATCGAGCGCAGGGCCACGCCCACCAGCAGCGCGGTGAGCAGCAGGAAAGCGAAGAGCAGCAGCTGCTGGAAGGAGCCGCGTGCCGATTTCAGCTTGCCCATCAGGCGGCCAGCGCCTTGCCGGAAGCCTGCAGGCCGTCGCCTTCGCGGGTGGGCACCTCGCCGGCCAGCGTGTAGGCCATGGAACGGGTGATGCGCAGATCGATCATCTGCCCCGCGAGGCGTGCATCGCCCGCGAAGTTGACCACGCGGTTGCACTCGGTGCGGCCCATCAGCATGCCCTCGCCGTGCTTGGCGGCGCCTTCCACCAGCACGCGCTGCAGCGTGCCCACGCGGCTCTCGCCAATGCGCCTGACGTTGTCGTCGATGGTCTTCTGCAGCGTCTGCAGGCGCGCGAGTTTCACTTCATGCGGCGTGTCGTCGTGCAGCGCCGCGGCCGGCGTGCCGGGGCGCGGGCTGAAGATGAAGCTGAAGCTGGCATCGAAGCCCACGTCGTCGATGAGCTTCATCATCTTGCCGAAGTCGTCCTCGGTCTCGCCCGGGAAGCCGACGATGAAGTCGCTGGACAGCGAAAGCTGCGGACGGATGGCGCGCAGCTTGCGCACCGTGCTCTTGTATTCCATGGCGGTGTAGCCGCGCTTCATGGCCATGAGGATGCGGTCCGATCCGTGCTGCACCGGCAGGTGCAGGTGGCTCACCAGCTGCGGCACGCGGGCATAGGCCTCGATCAGGCGCGGCGTGAACTCGTTGGGGTGGCTGGTGGTGTAGCGGATGCGCTCGATGCCGGGAATGTCGGCCACGTATTCGATGAGCAGGGCGAAGTCGGCGATCTCGCTCGTGTCGCCCATCTTGCCGCGGTAGGCGTTCACGTTCTGGCCCAGGAGCGTCACCTCGCGCACGCCCTGGGCCGCAAGGCCCGCCACTTCCACCAGCACGTCGTCGAAGGGGCGGCTGACTTCCTCGCCGCGGGTGTAGGGCACCACGCAGTAGCTGCAGTATTTGGAGCAGCCTTCCATGATGGAGACGAAGGCGGTGGCGCCCTCCACCCGCGCGGGCGGCAGGTTGTCGAACTTCTCGATCTCGGGAAAGCTGATGTCCACCTGCGGGCGGTCCTGCCGCTCGCGCTGGGCCAGCAGCTCGGGCAGGCGGTGCAGGGTCTGCGGGCCGAACACCACGTCCACGTACGGCGCGGGCGATGATGGCGTCGCCCTCCTGGCTGGCCACGCAGCCGCCCACGCCGATCTTCACGCCCTTGGCCTTGAGGTGCTTGACGCGGCCGAGGTCGGAGAACACCTTCTCCTGCGCCTTCTCGCGCACCGAGCAGGTGTTGAAGAGGATGAGGTCGGCCTCGTCCACGTTCTGCGTGGGCTCGTAGCCCTGCGCGGCGTTCAGCACGTCGGCCATCTTGTCCGAGTCGTACTCGTTCATCTGGCAGCCGAAGGTTTTGATGAAGACTTTCTTGGTGGTCATGCGCGTGCCCGTGGGTGGGGTCGGTGGGCGATCAAAAAAAATGCGGGCACGCAGGGCATCGTCCGTGACCCTGCGTGCGGGTGCCGGGAACGCCAATGGCCGCGGGCGGCCGGCGTTCCGTTCGAGGGCTTGGGCCTACTGGCCGTAGCCCGGCAGCTGGTTGTAGGGCGTGTTGCCGTCGTCGCGCGGGCCGGTGTTGCTGCTGTTGGCGACGAAGGGCCAGAAGTTCAGGAAGGGGCGCTCGGCGCCGGCGCGCCGGGTGGCGGCTTCCTCGGCGCTCAGGATCCACACCTGGTTGACCATGCCAGAGGTGGCTTCCCGGGTGTAGTTCACCACGTAGCTCTGGCCGACCAGCGAGGCCGGCGCCGCGAGCATGCGCTGGGCGCTTTGCACGCGCACGCCCGGCGACAGCCGGGCCGGCTGGCCGTCGAGCTGGATGGCCGGCGGCACGCCGAAGGCGATCTGGCCGCGCAGGGCGTTCACGGGGAAGACGCGGCCGCCGACGGCGGCCTCGGGCTGGCCTTGCAGGGCGTGGTCCTGCGCCTGGGCAGCGGGCAGCTGCAGCAGCATGAGGGCAGCTGCGGCCGTAACGAAAAGGGTCTTGCTGGAAGGAATGGCGGGGCAGCGGTTCATGGGGTATATCCAGAGGCTGAACAGACGATTTTACGAGACGGGCCGCGGCCCCGCGCCCTGCGCCGAGGCCATTTGCTTTACTTATCTTTACGGAAGGCATAGACGCGCGAGGCTCCGCGCTGGTCCAATAGTTGCCTTTGGTAACGATCTGAGTGTCGGCCCAAATCAGCCCCGCGTCGCCCCCTGTTGTTGTTATTTGCCCCATGAAGAAAAAAGTCGTCCTGCCCTTGCTGGCTGTTCTCGTCGTGGGGGGCGCTGCCTCCTGGTGGTGGGGTGCGCGCCAGGCAGCGACGAGCGTGGCGGCCCAGCAGCAGCAACCGGCGAGCGGCGGGAATGGCGCCGCGGGTGCCAGCGGCGCGCCCGCCCTGGTGACCCTGGCCCAGGTGCGCAGGCAGGACGTGCCGATCACCGTGCAGGTCAACGGCAGCGTGGTGTCGCTCAACAGCGTCGACCTGCGCCCGCAAGTGACCAACACGGTGCGCGAGGTGCACGTGAAGGAGGGCCAGTTCGTCAAGGCTGGGCAGCTCCTGTTCACGCTGGACGAGCGGGCCGACCAGGCCAACCTGGCCAAGGCGAAGGCCCAGCAGCTCAAGGACGAGGCCACGCTGGCCGACCTGGAGCGCCAGTACCGGCGCAACCAGGAGCTGCTGGCGCAGAACTTCATCTCCAAGAGCGCGGCCGACGCCACCCTGTCGCAGATGGAGGCGCAGCGCGCCGCCGTGGCGGCCGACAAGGCCGCGGTGCAGGCGGCGCAGGTGTCGCTGAGCTATTCGACCCTGCGCGCGCCCATTGCCGGGCGCATCGGCGCGGTCAACATCTATCCGGGCAGCCTGGTGCAGCCGACGGGCTCGCTGCTCACCATCACGCAGCTCGACCCGATCGCGGTGAGCTTCCCGGTGCCCGAGGACAAGCTGCAGGACCTGCTGGCCGCCGCCCGCGGCCATACGCCGGTGCGGGCCGTCGTGCCGGGGCGCAAGCCGGTGCAGGGCACGCTCGATTTCGTCGACAACACGGTCGATCCGCAGATCGGCACCGTGCGCGCCAAGGCCGTGTTCGACAACGCCGACCAGACCCTGTGGCCCGGCCAGTTCGTCGAGACCCACGTGACGGTGAGCACGCTGAAGGATGCCACCGTGATCCCCGCCGCCTCCGTCATGCTCCTGGCCGACGGCAGCTCGGTCTACGTGGTGGACGAACAGCGCACCGCGGCCCGCCGCAAGGTGGAGGCGCTCTACACCTTCGGCACCCAGGTGGCGGTGAAGGGCCTGCAGGCCGGCGAGCAGGTGGTGGTGGAAGGCAAGCAGAACGTGCGGCCGGGCGGCAAGGTGCGCACCGATGCGCCGGCGCAGCCCGCGCAGCCGGTATCGCCGGCCGGCGGGCCGGCACCTTCGCGCGGCCCCACCGGGCCCGGCGCCGCGTCGGCGGCGCCTGACGCTGCAGCGGTGGCGCGGAGCCGCGCATGAACATCTCCGAGCTGTGCATCCGCCGTCCGGCCATGACGGTGCTGCTGTCGTGCGCCGTGGTGGTGATGGGCATCTTCGCCTACCTCAGCATCCCGGTGGCGGCGCTGCCCAGCTACAACACGCCGATCATCAACGTCTCGGCCCAGCTGCCGGGCGCCAGCCCCGACACCATGGCCTCCTCGGTGGCGCTGCCGCTGGAAAAGCAGTTCTCCACCATTCCGGGCCTGTCGACCATCAGCTCGGTGAACACGCAGGGCACGAGCTCCATCACGCTGGAGTTCGTGAGCACGCGCGACATCGACGCCGCCGCGGTCGACGTGCAGGCCGCCCTGCTGCGCGCGCAGCGCCAGCTGCCGGCCGAGCTCACGCAGCTGCCGTCCTACCGCAAGGTGAACCCGGCCGATGCGCCGGTGCTGCTCATCGCCATGACCTCGGAGTCGATGACGCCCGCGCAGCTCAACGACTATGCCGAGAACCTGGTGTCGCCCACGCTGTCCACCATCGACGGCGTGGCCCAGGTGCTGGTGTACGGGCAGAAGCGCTTCGCGGTGCGCATCAAGGCCAATGCCGACCTGCTCAACGCACGCAACATCACGCTGGACGAACTGGCCAGCGCGGTGCGCCTGGCCAATGCCAACACGCCGGTGGGTGTGCTCGACGGACCGCGCCAGACGCTCACCATCCAGGCCAACCAGCAGCTGCTCAAGGCCGACGAGTTCAAGAAGCTGATCATCGGCCAGCGCGGCGGCGCGCCGGTGCGGCTGGACGAAGTGGCCACGGTCGAAGACAGCTACGAGTCGATCAAGACCGCCAGCAGCTACAACGGCCAGCGCTCCATCACGCTGGCGGTGCAGCGCCAGCCCAATGCCAACACGGTACAGGTGGTGGACGCGGTGCGCGCGCTCATTCCGCGCTTCCAGGCGCAGCTGCCGCAGTCGGTGGAGATCCATCCCATCAACGACCGCTCGGTGTCCATCCGCGAGGCGGTGCACGACGTGCAGCTGACCCTGCTGGGCACCATCGCGCTGGTGGTGATGGTGATCTTCCTGTTCCTGCACCGGCTGGTGGCCACGCTCATCCCGGCGGTGACCATCCCGATCTCGCTGGTGGGGGCGGTGGCGCTGCTCTACGCCTTCGGCTACAGCCTGGACAACGTGTCGCTGCTGGGCATCACGCTGGCCGTGGGCCTGGTGGTGGACGACGCCATCGTGGTGCTGGAAAACATCATGCGCTACGTCGAGAAGGGCATGGAGCCGATGGCGGCGGCGCTGCGTGGTGCGCGCGAGGTGGGCTTCACCATCATCTCCATCTCGATCTCGCTGGTGGCGGTGTTCATCCCCATCTTCTTCATGCCGGGCGTGATCGGCCTCCTGTTCCACGAGTTCGCGGTGGTGGTGGCGCTGGCCGTGCTGGTGTCGGCCGTCGTCTCGCTCACGCTGGTGCCCATGATGGCCAGCCGGCTGCTCAAGCACACGCCGCGCGAAGGCGTCGACCCGCATGCCGACGATCATGAAGAGCATCACCCTGAACCCGGTACCGCCGTGGGGCGCGTGTTCGAGCGCGGCTACCGCTTCGTGCATGCGACCTACATGCGCACGCTGGACTGGTCGCTCGGGCACCGGCCGCTGATGCTGCTGCTGGCCCTGGGCACCTTCGTGCTCACCGGCTGGCTGGCGGTCGCCATGCCCAAGGGCTTCTTCCCGGAAGAGGACATCGGCCAGATCCAGATCACCACCGAGGCGGCCGAGGACATCTCCTTCCCCGCCATGCTGTCGCTGCAGGACCAGGTGGCGCAGGCCATCAGCGACGATCCGAACGTGCGCGACGTGAGCTCGTTCGTGGGCGTGGGCGGCCCCACCGCCACGCAGAACAGCGGGCGCCTGTTCGTCGTGCTCAAGCCGCGCCGCGAGCGGGCCTCGATGGCGCAGGCGCAGGAGTCGCTGCGCAAGCGCTTCCGCGAGATTCCGGGCATTGCCGTGTACATGCAGCCCACGCAGAACCTGCGCCTGGGCGGGCGCGCCAGCAAGGCACGCTACCAGTACACGCTGCAGAGCGTGAGCGCCGGCTCGCTCGGCGAATGGGCCGGCAAGCTGATGGACCGCATGCGTGCCGACCCGGCCTTCCGCGACGTGACCAGCGATTCGCAGAACCGCGGCCTGCAGGCCACGCTGGACATCGACCGGGACAAGGCCGGCGTGCTGGGCGTGGCCATCGGCGACTTGCGCACCGCGCTGTACAACGCCTATGGCGACCGGCAGATCGGCAGCATCTACGGGCCGAGCAATACCTACCAGGTGATCCTGGCCGCGGCCGACAGCGATCGCCAGTTCGAGGACGACATGGCGCGCCTGTCGGTGCGCAACAAGGCCGGCCAGCTGGTGCCGCTCTCAGCCTTCTCGACCGTGCGCCGCACCGTGGGGCCGACGGCGGTGAACCACCAGGGCCAGCTGCAGGCCGTGACCGTGTCCTTCAACCTCGCGCCCAACGTGCCGCTGGGCGACGCCACCGGCAAGATCGACCGCTTCACGTCGGAGCTGAAGATGCCGGCCGACATCATCACCAGCTACGGCGGCGACGCGGCCGTGTTCCAGAGCTCGCAGGGCAGCCAGGCCGCGCTGCTCATCATTGCGGTGCTGGTCATCTACGTGCTGCTGGGCGTGCTGTATGAAAGCTACATCCACCCCATCACCATCCTGGCCGGCCTGCCCTCGGCGGCGGTGGGCGCACTGCTGTCGCTCAAGCTGTTCGGCTTCGACCTCACGCTGATCGCGACCATCGGCATCCTGCTTTTGATCGGCATCGTGAAGAAGAACGCGATCATGATGATCGACTTCGCGCTGGAGGCCCAGCGCACGCAGAACCTGACGCCGGTGCAGGCCATCCGCGAGGCTTGCCGACTGCGTTTCCGCCCCATCCTGATGACCACGCTGGCCGCGCTCACGGGCGCGCTGCCGCTGGCGCTGGGCCTGGGCGCGGGCGCCGAGCTGCGCCAGCCGCTGGGCGTGGCGGTGGTGGGCGGCCTCATCTTCTCGCAGGTGATCACGCTCTACATCACGCCGGCGATCTACCTGGCGCTGGACCGGTACAGCGGCAGCGGGCCGCTGACCGACCTGCCGGACGCGCACGCGCGCGCGGCCTAGGGTTCGATCCCCGCCGGCTTCAGCGGCTCGGTGCAGTTCGGGCAGCGCAGGCTCAGACGCTGCCCTGCGACCCGAGCCGGCGATCCAGGGCTGCCATCCGGGCCGCCGCCGAGAGGCGCTGCGACGAGGCGTCCATGGGCACGGTCTTCGGCGCCGCCGGCAAGGCGGCCGGCTGCGCCGCATGGATGGCCACCGCCCAGCCGCAGGCGGCCTCGAGCAGATGGCGCTGCGCGGCCAGCAGGGTGGAGGTGTGGTCGACGTCGGGCCAGTGCTCGTAGCGCACCCGAGACAGGAAAGCCGGTTGGCCCAGCCCCTGGATCACCTGCCGGCCGCGGTCCACCGGAACCACCGAGGCCGTATAGACCAGGTAGACGTCCACGCCGCGGTCGACCAGCCCCTTCATGTCCCGGAGGAACTCATGCGGCTGGTATCCCGTCGTGTCGGCCGTCAGGATGCCGGTCTCCTCGGTCGAGCGAGGTGTCGCGCGACCGAGGGCGCGGGCCAGCGCCCGGCGGCGCGCCTGCGGATCGAGCGGCGACTGCAACCAGGCCGTCCAGTCGGTCCAGGCAGCGAAGCTGCGGCGGATGGCCGGGTTGACGGCAAAGGCGGCCAGCCTGCGCAGCTTGCGCTCGGCCCGCACGGCGGGGGTGAGGAAGGTGTAGCCGTCCAGCATCATCAGCCCGACCACGCGCGGGTCTGCCACCGCCAGCGCCATGCCGTTGACCGCACCCGAGCAGATGCCGATGACGATGAAGCGCTCCAGCCCGGTGGCCGACTGCAGCTGGTCCAGCGCGGCTTTCATGTCCACCAGCGCCTGCTGGCGGAAGTCGTTTTGCGCTGCCGAAGCGCGGCTGTCGCCCACGCCGGAAATGTCGAAGCGAAGGCTGGGAATGCCGGCGGCGGCCAACCGGCGGCCCATCTTCACGTTCAGGCGCCGTGGACCGATGCGGTGGTTCACGCCCACGTTGAGCAGCAGGCAGCCGACGCGCACGGCCGCGCCGCCGTTCGGGATGGCGAGAACGCCGACCAGGCCCTGTTCATGGCCGAAGCACAGCGTGGATTCATTGATGTCCATGGATCTCGCTCATCATCTTCTGCAGCGCTTGCGCCGGGACCATTTCATTGTTGGCAAAAGGATTGGATGTCCAGATTAGCGGATGCTGGAACGTCGTGCAGCCGATGGTGGCTCCGGGAGACTGGGCCCGGGCTCGCGCGGCCCAGCGCGGCGCGTCGTGGTCGCCTGGCGGCGCCATCAGGCTCAGTTGCAGGCCCGGTGCCAGCGGGTCGCCGAGTTCGGGCGCAAGGGCGAGCAGCTGGCGCTGCATCGGCTTGGAAATCGCAAAGCCCAGGCTTTCGCCGGCAAAGGCGAGCGGGTCATTTGCGAGCGCGCGGCGCCAGCCGGGGTCGGGAATGATGAAGGCCTGCTCCAGCTCGTCCACCTGGGCACGGCCGAGCTCTTGCAGATAGCCGCGGCCGTCGAAGACGGTGTCCCACAGCACCAGGCGGCTGACACCGGGCGCCGCTCCTGGCGCGGCCAGCAGAGCCAGGCGTGCGCCCAGGCGGGCGCCGAACCAGACGGAGTGCGCCGCGCCGCTGCGGCGCAGCAGCTCCTGCTGTGCGCAGACGATGTCCTGAGCCCAGCCTTCGAGATCGCCGTCCTCGTCGTCGCCTTGCGAATCGCCGGTGCCGTAGTAGTCGAAGCGAAGGACCGCCACGCCTTGCCGTGACAGCCGGTCGGCCAGCAGCCGATAGAAGCGGTGCGAGCGCATCGCCTCGTGGCCGAAGGGGTTGCACAGCAGCGCGGCGCGGCCGCTGGCGCGGCGTGGATCGGCCGCATGAAAGAAGCCGGCGAGCTCGCGTTGTGCGGAGCCGAAGCGAATGGGAGTCATGGGCCGGGAGTCAGTGCCGCGTCGCGGCGATGTGAGGTGGATGCCTGCGCCGGCGGCAGCAGGCGCGCCAGGGCGGCCACGGCACCGAACTGCGGCAGGTCGACGGAATGCAATGCGGCGCGATGCGCGGCCCAGGCCACCGTGCGTGCCTGGGCGTTCAGGCCGGTGGCCACCCGGCTGGGGCCGGAAAAGCCGCTGCCGAGCGCCTTCAGGCAGGCTTCCTTGCGCGTCCAGCCCAGCAGGAAGGCGCGGCTGCGCGCGGGTTCCGGCAGGGTCCGCAGCTCGTCCGATTCATCGGGCTCGAAGTTGGCACCCGCGAGTTCGGCCGCATCGGACATCGGGCGCAGCACTTCGATGTCCACGCCGATGGATTCGCCGGTCACGCACTCCGTGCGGATGGCCACCAGTCCGAGCCCGTGGCTGTGGCTCATGTTGAAGGCCGGAGCGCGCGGCGCCGGCAGCCAGGGCTTGCCAAACGGCCCGTAGGCCAGCGCCAGCGATGGCGAGGGCCGGCCGGTGCATTGCGACAGCAGGCGCCGCAGAGCCGCACGTCCAGCCAGAAAGCGCTCGCGGTCGCGCGCGAAGGCGAAGCGGCGCGCGCGGGCATGCTCGTCGGGGGAAAGAAAGCCCAGCTCGCCGGGCGAGAGCGGCAGGTCCAGATCCACAAGCCACAGCCGGCAGTTCTCGATGGTATCGAGCGGCAGAATGCGGTCGGGCTTCATCGCTTGTGGCGGCGGGGGCTACTTGCGGCCCAGCGCTGCGGAAATCACCCGGCCGAACAGGCCGCGCCGGCCAGCTTCGGCGTCGGCCGATGGCTGCGCGGCGGCCGCCTTGCCCGCCAGCATCCCGACACCGGACGACAACTGCGCCAGGCTTTCGAACACGTAGCGCCGCGCCTCCACGCGAAAGCCCAGCGCCTGTTCGGCCTGCTGGACTGCGCGCATCGCCAGCAGCGAATCGCCGCCCAGATCGAAGAAGTTGTCGGTGGGGTGGATGTCGTTCACATCGATGCTCAGCACGCTGGCCCAGATCTGCGCCAGTTGCGCCTGCTCGGGCATGAGCAGCACTTCGTCGCCGGCCGCGCGCTGCGCCGCTGCGCGGGCTTGCTGGGTCCGGGCCGGCGTGCCGCTGCTGTCGCCCTTCAGGCGGCTGAGCACCTGCGCGGCCGCGGAGCCGGCAGGATCGGAAAGCTCGGCCACCGTGGCCTGCGGCATCTGCGCCAGCTTGTGCAGCAACTCGAGGAAGCGGGTGCGAAAGGCCTCGCCGGTCTCGGGCAGGTAGATGTCGGCGTTGTAGATGATCGCGCCTTCGATGCCATGCGGCTTGTCCATCAGCCACAGCCCCAGGTCGTCGGTGGCGCCGCGCTGGCGCAGGTGGATCTGCTGATGCCTGAGGCCGGCGCTGAAGTCGCTGGGACGTTCGCGCGCGTCCTGGAACGAGAACAGCGCGTGGTACAGGCCCGCGCCCTGGTTGCGGGCGCTGACCTCGGGTTCTGCGCTGACGCGCTCGAACGGGATCTGCTGGTGGCTGGTGACCGCCATCAGTTCGTCCTTGACGTAGCGCAGGTAATCGAAGAACGGCAGCGAGCCGTCCGCATGCAACTGCACCAGCAGCAGGTTGGTGAAGAAGCCCATCACGCTTTCCAGTTCGGGCGCCTCGCGCCCGCGCACCGGCACGGCAATGACGACCTCGTCGGTGTCGATCGCCCGGGCCATCATCAGGCTGTAGACGGCCATCGCCAGCATGTTGAGCGTCGCGTCGTGCTGCCGCGCCAGGGCGCGCAGCTGCTGCGCGGTGTCGCGCTCGATGCGGATCCAGTGCGGACGGCCTTCTCCGCTCACACCGATGCCGCGGGGCCTGTCGGTCTGCGCGGCCACAGGCACGGGCGCCTGTTCGAATCGCTTCTTCCAGAAACGCAGCTGGCCTTGCGCCTCGTCTTGCGCAAGCCATCGGGCATACCACTGCGCGTAGTCGCCGTAGGTCACGGCGAGCGGCGGCAGCTTGTGGGGCTCGCCGCGCAGCAGGGCGCCGTAGATGGCCGCCAGTTCCATCTGCAACAGGTCGAAGGACCAGCCGTCCCAGATCAGGTGGTGCGGCACGAAGGCAAAGGCATGCTCCTCGTTGCTGACCTTGAAAAGTGCCACACGGAACAGCGGCGCCTGGTGGACGTCCATGGACGAATCGGCCACGCGCTGCATCTCTTCCAGCAGGCGGGCTTCGCGCTCCTGGGCAGGCAGGCCGCTCAGGTCATGCAGCGGCATGTCGAAGTCCACCGTTTCGGCGATGGACTGGATGCCGATGCCATCGGCGTCAATGTCCATGTAGGTGCGCAGCGTCGGTTGCCGGCGCACGATTTCGCTGAATGCGGCGCGGAACTTGTCGACGTCGAACGGTCCGGTGAAGCGATGGCCAGAGGGCGCGTTGTAGACAGGCCGGCCGGGATGCAGCTGCTCCATGAAACGGATGCGTTCCTGCATCGGCGTCATCGGCGCGTGGCGCCGGCCTTCCTGGCGCACCAGTGGATCTCGCCGCGGCGCGTTGGACGTGCGTGCAGCCGCGAGCGCACGGGCCAGCTTCTCGGCGGTGGGCGCTTCGAACAAGGTGCGGAAGGGCAGCTGCAGATTCAACTCGCGGTTCAGCCGTGCCGTCAGCCGCGCCGCCAGCAGCGAATGCCCGCCATGCGCGAAGAAATCGTCGTCGACACTCAGGCCGGGCAGGTTCAGCACATCCTCCATCATCCGCAGCGCGACGCGTTCGTCCTCATTGCGGGGCGCGACGCGCTGGGCGGTGCGCTTGGCGGCCTGGCCGGCTTCCGGCGCGGGCAGCGACTGGCGGTCGAACTTGCCGCTGGCGAACAGGGGCAGCGACGCGAGCGGCACGAAGTGCTGCGGAATCATGTAGCCGGGCAGCATGCGGCCCAGGTGGGCGCGCAGCTCGGACACATCGGGCATGGTGCCGCGCGGCACCACGTAGGCGACGATGCGCACGTCGCCCGGCTGGTCTTCGCGGGTGATCACCACCACCCGCTCCAGGTCCGGGTGGGTGGCCAGGTTGGCCTCGATCTCGCCCAGCTCGATGCGATAGCCGCGGATCTTGATCTGCTGGTCCGTGCGGCCCTTGCATTCCACCAGGCCATCGGCGCGCCAGCGGCCCAGGTCGCCGCTGCGGTACCAGCGCCGCTGCGGGTCGTCGGCGGTGGGCGCGGGAAGAAAGCGTTCGGCCGTCAGTTCCGGCCGGTTCAGATATCCCTGCGTGACGCCGGCGCCGGAAATGAAGATTTCGCCCATCACACCGATCGGCAGGGGGCGCTGCCTGGCGTCCAGAATGTGCACTTGCGCATTGGCCACCGGCTTGCCGATGGGCACCAGGGGCGGGATCGGCTCCTCGAGCCGATGGAAATTGGAGAACACGGTGGTCTCGGTCGGCCCGTAGCCGTTCCACAGGCTGCCCACGCGTGGCAGAAGCTCCCGGCCCAGCTCCGGCGGCAACGGCTCGCCGCAGCACACCGCCAGCATGTCGCTTCGGCCCTGCCAGCCGGCGGCCAGCAGCAGTCGCCAGGTGGATGGCGTGGCGCCCATGCAAGTGATCTGTTCGCGCTCGATCAACTCGCGCAACTTGTCGCCGTCCTTGGTGGTCGGCCGATCGGCAATGACGATGCGCGCACCCAGCGTCAACGGCAGGATGTCCTCGAACACCGAGAGGTCGAAGGACAGCGTGGTGACGGCCAGCATCACGTGGTGCGGCTGCACGCCTGGCATCGTGCGCAGACCGGCCAGCAGGCTCTGCACCGTGTGGTGCGGCACCTTCACGCCCTTGGGGCGGCCGGTGGAGCCCGAGGTGTAGATGACGTAGGCCACGTTGTCGGCGCGGCCGGCTGGCGGCGGCGCCTCGGCACTTGGCGTGACCTGCGCCGCATGGATGGTCGCGCGCCCCGTGGCCTGCCAGCGCTCGAGCGTGCTGTCGTCGCCCACGATGTGGCGCAGGCCGGCATCCTCGGCCATGAATGCCAGGCGCTCCATCGGGAAGGTCGGGTCCAGCGGCACGAAGCCGGCGCCCGACTTCAGGATGCCGTAGAGCGCCACGATCATGTGTTCGCTGCGGTCGCAGCACAGGCCGACCAGGTCGCCTGCGCCCGCACCGCGTTCGCGAAGCTGCAAAGCCAGTGCGTTGGCACGCTGCTGCAGTTCGCCGTAGGACATCTGACGGCCGCCGCAGCTCAGGGCCACGGCCTGTGGCGCGCGGTCGGCCTGCGCGTCGAACAGGGTTTCGATGCGCGCATTGGCGTCGAACTCGGCCCGGGCGCTGTTGAAGGCGGCCAGCATCGCCTCTTCCTGGGCGGTCGGGGCGAAGGCGGCAGCGGCGCTGATCGCCGGATCGGCTGCGCAGCGGTCCAGCGCCTCGCAATACAGATCCAGCCAGCGCCGGATCGTGGAGGCGCCGAACAGGTCGCTGTTGTATTGGCACTCCAGCACCAGCGTGCCATCCACCTGCACGATGTTCAGGAAGATCTCGGAGTTCTCGAAGCGGCGGGGGTTGGCGTGCACCCGCACCTTGAGGTCGGCATCCGACATCTCGGGCGTCGCAATGCCGGCTTCGACGTTGAACATCACCGGCACCAGCGGCACGCGGCTCGGATCGCGGGCGATCTGCAGGCGCGCCAGCAGGCTGCCGAAGGTCATCTTCGAATGCTCCAGGCCGTCGAGCAGGGCGGTGCTGGCATTGCGTACCAGTGCGCCGGCGTCTTCGTCCATGTCCACCGCCAGGCGGACCGGAAGCAGGTTGACGCAGTGGCCCACCAAGCCCTCCTGGCCCTCGGCCAGCTGGCCCGCCACCGGAATGCCCAGCGCCAGGTCGCTGTGACCGCCCAGCCGCCCGATCAGGCCGGCGAACACGCCCAGCAGCGTCGCGAACAGGGTCGCCCCCTGGCTGGAGCCGAAGCGCCGGACGCGCTCGAGCCTTTGCGCGCCGAACACCACGTCCTCGCGGCGCGACGCGAAAGTGCGCACGGCAGCGCGTGCGCGGTCGGTCGGCAGGTCGATGGTCGGCACCGAGCGGTCGTACTTGGCGATCCAGTAAGCCTCGTCCTGCGCCTGCTCGCGAAGCGCCCCGGGCTGGGCCAGGGCGAAGGCATAGTCGGCAAAGCCCGGTGCAGGTGGCAGGTCGGCGGCGGGTCCGCTTCTGTAGAACTGCATCAGTTCACTGGCAATCACTCCGAACGACCATCCGTCGCACACGATGTGATGGGTTGCCAGGATGAGTTCGTGGCTTTGCGGTCCCAGCTTGACCAGCGTGGCGCGGATCAGCACGTCACTGCCCAGGTCGAAGGGGCACATGACGGCATCGTCGCGCTGCGCCTGAACGCCACTTTCGCGCGCCGCCGCGTCCAGGCCCGAGAGGTCGATGTGCTGCAGCGGCACTGTCACCTGACTGGCCACATAGAGTTCGGTGCCTTCCGGGCCGATGCTGGAGCGCAGTGCTTCATGCCGGTCGACCATGAGCTGCAGTGCGAGCTCCAGCGCGCCGACGTTCAAGGGGCCATCCAGAAACAGCGAAATCGACTCGTTGTAGGCCAGCGAAGCCTCGGGCGACAGGCGATCTGCCAGCCAGATTTCGCGCTGGGCTTCGGTGGTCGGCACGACCCGCTGGACCTCGTTGGCGCCGAAGGGGTCGTAGTCGACGGATTCGGTGTCGGTCAGCGGAGGCAGGGTCATAGTGTTCATGGGTTGCTCTTCACGTGGGCGGGGGCGGGCGGCGAGCTTCACCGCACCAGCATGTACTTGCCGGGCTGCGCCGGGTTCGGCACGAACCAGGCTGCCTTGCCGTTGGCATCGCGCCCCAGGCGCGCGCCCGGCACCGGTGGCTTGCTGCTGTCGAACACAGCTGCGTCGTTGCGTGCCAGGCGCGGCAGAAACTCCGCCTCCTGCAGCTCGGCGACCGACTCCTTGAAGGCCTGCTTGATCAGTGCGATGTCCTCGTGCGTATGCGCGGTGGTCATGAAGCAGGGGAAGTTGTCCAGGATGTGCACGCCGCGGCTGCGCATCATGGCGAACAGCAGGTCCTGCAGCGGATGGTCTTCCAGCCAGCTCACGCGCCACAGCGAGGCGAAGTAGCGGATCTCGATGGGCGCACCCACCTCGCGGCAGAAGGCCGTGAGCTCGTCGGCCATGGCCGCGGTGTGCAGGTTCAACTGCGTCTGCAGGGCTTCGCCGCTGGCCTTGAGGTGCTCCAGCGAGGCCTTGCAGGCCGCCAGCGCCAGCGGATGCCGCACGAAGGTGCCGGCGAAGTAGGTCACGCCCACGGTGGGCACCGAGTCGTCGCCGTACTGCCAGGCGCCGCCATCCAGCGCGTCCATGTACTCGCGCTTGCCGGCGATCACGCCCACCGGGAAGCCGCCGCCGATCACCTTGCCGTAGCAGGCCAGGTCGGCGCGCACGTCGAAGATGGCCTGGATGCCGCGCAGGTGCGAGCGGAAGCCCGTGATCACCTCGTCGAAGATCAGGCAGGTGCCGGACTTCTCGGTGATGGCGCGCACCTCGCGCACCCACTCGCGCGGCTGGAAGTCGGGGCGGCGGCTTTGCACCACCTCGACCAGCACGGCCGCCAGGTCGTCGGCGTTGTCACGGATGAACTGCAGCGATTCGGGCGTGCCGTACTCCAGCACGCGCACGTCGCCGAACATGCCGCTCATGATGCCGGGCGCCGCCGGCATGCCCTTGGCATTGCGCCCCGCGCGCACCAGCACCTCGTCGAAGGTGCCGTGATAGGAGCCGGTGAACAGCACCACCGTGTTGCGGCCGGTGACGGTGCGGGCGATGCGCACGGCCGCCATCACCGATTCCGAGCCGGTGTTGCACAGGGCGGCGCGGTCGAAGCCGGTGAGCTCGCAGATCAGCCGCGTGACCTCGGCCGCCAGCGGGTGCTGCGGGCCGATCTCATAGCCCAGGTCGAGCTGCCGGCGCACCGCCTCCTGCACGAAGTCCGGCTGCCAGCCGAACAGGTTCATGCCGAAGCCGTTGAGCACGTCGACGTACTCGTTGCCGTCCAGGTCCCACATGTGCGAACCCTTGGTGCGCTCCATCACGATCTGGTAGGTGATCTCCTTGGTGATGGGCCGGAAGCCGTTGACCACGCGCGGGTCGGCCATGTGCGGGCGGTTGGCGGCGGTGAACTCCTTGCTCTTGCGCGTGCGCTCCGTGTAGCGGCGCGTGAAGGCGGCCAGCCGCGCCTTCTGCCGCTCGCTGATGTCCTTGTTCTGCGTGTGGATGCGGGCGATCGCGCCGAAGGCCTTCTTCACGTCGTACTTGACGGGGCCCTGGCCTTCCTCCGCCGCGGCTGGCGTCGCTTGCGGCGTGGCAGCAGCAGGTGCGGGCTGCGCGCTGGGCTGTGCGGCAGGCTGCGCCGCCTGCACGGCGGGAACGGCTGCCTGCGCCACGGCCATGCCGCCGCCCGAGAGCAAGGCCAGCTGCTGCTGCATGAGCTGCATCTGCTGCGCGATCACCTGCTGCACCAGCGTGCCTTCGGCTGCGGGCATGGCCGCGAAGGTGGCCATGGGCGCGGCAGCTGCAACGGCCGGCGCCGGCACCGGCACCTGCACGGCTGCCGCCGGAGCGGCCGGCTGCACCACGGGTGCGGCGCTGGCCGGGTCGGGCGGCGTGTTGTCGTCGACGAAGGCGGCCAGCGCGTCGAAGCTGCGATAGCTTTCCATCAACTGGCGGAAGCTGAGGTTGACCTTGAAGTTCTTCTTCACCTGCAGCGCAGCCTGCGTCAGCGTGAGCGAGTCCAGGCCCATTTCGACGAAGGGCGTGCCGCCTTCGGCGTCGCCCAGCTCGATGCCCGAGATGTCTTCGAACAGGGTGCGTAGGCGTTGGGCGAGGGCGGGGCGGCGGTCGGTCGAAACGGCGGCAGTCATGGATGGCTCCGGGATGGCGGGGGTCGGTGGGGTCGCGCTGATTGCGGCGGTTGGGAATGCCATCGCCGCGGTTGCGGCGGCAACGGCGGGCGGCTCGCTGGTGGAGGCGGTGGGGGCGATGTCCACCCAGAAGCGCTTGCGCTCGAAGGGATAGGTGGGCAGGCGCACGCGGTGCTTGGTGGCGCGCGCATCCAGCGCGGCCAGGTCGATCTCGGCGCCCAGGGTCCAGAGGCGCCCGGCGGCCAGGCGCAAGGCGCGCTCTTCTTCCTCGGGTTTGTCGGCGAGCACGGCAACGGCATTGGCCGGCTGCGCCTTCGAGCCGTGCTGGCGCACCAGCGTGGCCAGCGTGTTGCGCGGGCCGAGTTCGATGAACAGCGGGTTGGCGAGCGCACTCAGGATCTCGCGCACGGCGGGCGAAAAGCGCACGGTTTCGCGCAGGTGGCGCGCCCAGTAGTGCGGGTCGGTGGCTTCCTGCGGCGTGAGCAGTCGGCCGGTGAGCGTGGAATACACCGGGCGCTGCGGCGCCTTCAGTTCCACCTCGCGCACCAGCGCCTCGAACGGTGCCATGGCGGGTTCCATCATGGCGGAGTGGAAGGCATGCGAGGTCTGCAGCGTCCGGGCCACCACGCCGTCGGCCTCCAGCGCAGCGCGCAGCCGCTCGATCTCTTCCGCGGGGCCGGCAGCGACGCAGGCGCCGGGGCCGTTCTCGGCGGCCAGCGAGACGGTGGCCGGCAGGCGCGGCAGCAGCTGGTCGGCCGGCAGACGCACCGACAGCATGATCCCGGCCGGCTGCGCCTGCATCAGCGCGCCGCGCTGTGCCACCAGGCGCGCCGCATCGCGCAGGCTCATCACGCCGGCCAGCACCGCGGCGGCGAATTCGCCGATGCTGTGGCCCACCAGCGCGGCCGGCTGCACGCCCAGCGACAGCAGGTGCATGCCCAGCACGTATTCGAGCGTGAAGGTCGCAGGCTGGGTGACGGAAGTTGGCGCCAGGGCCGCGGGGTCGGGCGAGAACATGCGCTCGCGCAGGTCGAAGGGCAGCAGCCCCTCGAAGCTTTGCAGGCACTCATCGAACGCCGCACGGTGTGCGCGGCCACTGGCATAAAGGGCCTGTCCCATGCCGGCGTACTGCGCGCCCTGGCCGGGGAACATGAAGACGGGTTGCGGCACGCGCGATCCGATGGCGCCACTGGCGCGTGCCGGCGAATCGCTGCTGCGCAGCGCCTGCACCGCGTCGGCCACCGTGCCGGCCACCACGCAGGCGCGCTGCGCGAAGGGCGTTCGGCCCACGCGCAGGGTGTGGGCCACGTCGGCCAGCGAGAGGGCCGGAGTCGCCTCGAGGTGGCTGGCAAGCCGCTCGCAGGCCGCTGCCAGCGCGGCGGGCGTGCGTGCGGAAAGCTGCAGCAGCTGCGGGCCTTCGCCCGCGTCGGAAGGCGCGCGCAGCGGTGCTTCTTCGACGATCACATGCGCATTGGTGCCGCCCACGCCGAAGGCGCTCACGCCCGCGCGGCGCGGCTGCCCGGCGCTGCGCGGCCAGCGCGCCAGGCGGTCATGCACGCGGAAGGGCGTGGCATCGAAGTCGATGGCCGGGTTGGGCGACTCGTAGTGCAGCGAAGGCGGCAGCTGCTCGGTGTGCAGCGACAGCGCCGTTTTGATCAGGCCGGTGGCGCCGGCCGCCATCACCGTGTGGCCCACGTTGCTCTTGGCCGAACCGATGCGGCAGAAGCCCGTGTCCTGCGTGTGATGCCGATAGGCCTGCGTCAGCGCCTCGACCTCCACCGGATCGCCCATGGGCGTGGCGGTGCCGTGCGTTTCGACATAGCCGATGCTGCGCGCATCCACCTTCGCGTCGGCCAGTGCCGCCTCGACCACGCGCACCTGGCCGTCCACGCTGGGCGCGGTGAAGCTGGCCTTGCTGCCGCCGTCGTTGTTGGCCGCGCTGCCGCGCAGCACGGCATACACCGGGTCGCCGTCGGCCAGCGCGTCGGACAGGCGCTTGAGCAGCACCACGGCCGCGCCGTCGCTGAACACGGTGCCGCGCGCCTTCGCGTCGAAGCTGCGCGTGCGCCCGTCGGGCGAGAGCATCGAGCCTTCCTGGTAGAGGTAGCCGCTGCGCGGCGGGCAGGTGACGGCCACGCCGCCGGCCAGCGCCATGCTGCATTCGCCGCCGCGCAGCGCGCGCATGGCCTGGTGCACCGCCACCAGCGAGGTGGAGCAGGCGGTGTGGATGCTCACCGCCGGCCCGCGCAGGTTCAGGCGGTGCGCCACGCGGGTGGTGATGTAGTCCTTCTCGTTGCCCAGCATCACCTGGAAGGCACCTACCGCGTCGACCAGGTCGGGCCGGGTGGCGAGGTGGCGCTGGAAGTAGGTGGCGTTGTACATGCCGGCGTACACGCCCACCGGCTGCTCGCAGCGGTCGGGCGCATAGCCGCCGCGCTCCAGGCATTCCCAGCAGATCTCGAGGAACAGGCGCTGCTGCGGATCCATCAGCTCCGCTTCCTTCGGGTTGATGCCGAAGAAGGCGGCGTCGAAGTACTCCACGCCGTCGATCACGCCGCGCGCCTTCACGTAGTCGGGGTCGGCGCGCAGCGCGGCGCTCACGCCGGCATCCAGCGTGCTGTCGTCGAACACGGTGATGCCGTCGCGGCCGGCCAGCAGCATGTCCCAGAAGCCTTCCACATCCGCCGCGCCGGGGAAGCGGCCGGCCATGGCGATCAGGGCAATGGGTTCCGTGCCGCCTGGGGCAGGCGCGGCGGCCGCAGGTGCGGATGCAGCTTGCGGCTTTGCAGATGCGGCGCCAGCGGCATCCAGGGCCTGCGCCAGCGCGGCCGGCGTGGGCTGGCGGAAGAACAGGTTGGACGACAGGCGCGTGGCGCTGTCCTTCTGCAAATCGGCCAGCACGCGCTGCACGCGCAGCGAATCGCCGCCCAGCTCGAAGAAGTTGTCCAGCCGGCCGATGGGCTCGAGCCCGAGGGCGCGCGCGAAGGCGGCGCACACGCGCGCCTCCGTGGCATTGCGCGCCTCCTCGAAGGCCTGGGCCAGGTCGGGGCGCGTGCGCGCCGGTTCCGGCAGGGCGCGGCGGTCCAGCTTGCCGTTGTTCGTGACGGGCAGCTGCGCCAGCCACACCATGGCCGCAGGCAGGAAGGGCTCGGGCAGCCGCGCCGCCAGGTGCTCGCGCAGCACGCGCCACGGCACCGCTTCCTGCTGCGCCACCAGGTAGGCGACCAGGCGCAGTTCGCCAGCGCCGTCGGGCCTGGCGATCACCGCGGCCGAGCGCACGGCGGGGTGCGCCATCAGGCAGGTCTCGATTTCGCCCAGCTCGATGCGGTGGCCGCGGATCTTGACCTGGTCGTCCATGCGACCCAGGTAGTCCACCGCGCCGTCCGGCAGCCAGCGTGCGAGGTCGCCGGTGCGATAGAGGCGCTCGCCCGGCGCGCCGAACGGGTCGGCGATGAAGCGTTCGCGGTCCAGCTCGGGCCGGTGCAGGTAGCCGCTGGCCAGGCCGTGGCCGCCGATGCACAGCTCGCCGGCCATGCCTTCCGGCAGCAGCGCCTGCGTGGGTCCGAGGATGCGCAGCACCGTGGCATTGATCGGGCGGCCGATCGGCACCGAATGGGCATCCGCCGGCAACTCGCGCGGCACCGGGTAGGTGGCGGCGAATGTGGTGCACTCGGTCGGGCCGTAGCCGTTGATGATCTGCGTGCCGGGCAGCGCGGCCATCGCGCGGCGCACATGCGGCACCGACAGGGCCTCGCCGCCGGCCAGCAACTGTTCCAGGCCGTGCAGGTGCAGCGGGTCGTCGTCGACCACCGCGTTGAACAAGGCCGCGGTGAGCCAGGCCGTGCGCACCTGGTGCGTGGCGATCGTGCGGGCCAGGCCCGGTCCGGTGGGCACTTTCTCGTCGTGCACCACGCAGCATCCGCCGTTCAGCAGCGGGCCCCAGATTTCCAGCGTGGCGGCATCGAAGCCCAGCGGCGCGGCATGCAGCACGCGGTCGCCGGGCTGCAGCTGCACGAAGTTGGGCGCGATCACCAGGCGCAGGATCGAGCGATGGCAGATCTCGATTCCCTTGGGCTGCCCGGTCGAGCCCGAGGTGTACATGACGTAGGCCGGCGCATTCGTGTCGACCTGCGGCAGGGCGGCGGCTGCTTCGCCGGCATGTTGCTGCAGCAGCTGCTCGACGACGAGCGTGCGGACTTCGGCCGGCACCCCGAGGTCTTCTTCCTGCTGTGCAGAAACCAGCAGGCAGCGGATGCCCGCATCGCGCAGCATGAAGGCGATGCGTTCGGCCGGATAGTCCGGCTGGATCGGCACGTAGCAGGCGCCGGCCTGCAGCACGCCGAGCATGGCGGCCAGGGCCGGCGACGAGCGTTCCATCAGCAGGCCGACTCGTTCGCCGGGACGGACGCCTTCGGCAACAAGGCCTGCGGCCACCCGCCGGGCGTACCGGTCCAGGTCCGCATGGCGCCAGTGCGTGGCGCCATCGATCACGGCGGTGGCGCCGGGGTCCTGCGCCACTCGGCGCGCGAACACGCCGTGGACGGTGAGGGCGGCATCGAGCGCCGGCAGCGGCGCGTTGAATTGTTCGAATTGGCGCTGGCGGTCGGCTGCAGCCAGTGTCGGGATGGTCGACAGCGCCGCCTCGGGGCTGGCATGCATGGCCCGAGCGACCTCGTCGATGGCGGCCAGCCAGCGGGTGGCCAGGCCGGTGTCCAGACGGCCCTGCAGATCGCTCAGCCACAACTGACCGTTGCCGGACGAAAGCCCCAGGCAGGTGGAACCCGGTGCGGACGGGCCGCCGGCCGCCTGCCAGCACGGGGTGGTTGGATCAGCGCGGTCAGCCGCCGCCTGCAACTGGCGCCTTGCCGCATCGACCTGGGCGGCCCAGGCGCGGGCAGGCATGCCGGGCTCGGGCGAGAGCTTCGCCGCCATCACGGACTGTCCGTCCGCGCCGCGTTCGAACCACGTGACAAGCCATTGGCCGAGCCAGGCGCTTTGCAGCCAGGCCCAGGCCGCGGCATGCCAGCCGTCGGCCAGCCAGCCGCCGGCTGTGGCCGAATCCGTCAGCGCCTGAAGTCCTGCCGCAGGATGCTGGTGAAGGGCCGGCACGGCATGCGCCGAGGCAGCCGGCGCCAGGTCCCAGACGGTGGAGGAGCCGGTGTCCGTCGTCATGGCCGCGCCCCTTCCCCGACAGGGGGCCGGTTGCAGCCATCGCATCGCTCGGCGCAGGAAATGTTCGGGCGAACCGACCCGGCACGTGCAAAACGTGCGTTCCAGCCCTCAAACGTGCAACTCATGATCGACCCCTTCGTCAACCGCAGGCATGAAACACCATGTATCCGAGCTCTCCCCCAGCACATGCATGCGGCTGCTCGAATCGTGCCTGCCGGTGTCCCCCGCCGCTATTGGTCGAACGTGCTGCCCAAATGGCATAGGTTTGACTTACACGGGGCGGAAATTCGATCGGTTACAAAAATGCACCGTTCGCTGATTCCAGCAACCAATTGTGCCAATTCCGACCCAATATGAATACAAAAATCTAACAATCGATCTTTGATTGTTACAAGAAAGTATTGCTTTTGGTGGGTTGCGGTTTCGAGGCGTTTGGACCTTATTCGGTCAGCGACCGCACCAGCCGCTCGACCTCGGCATCGGAGATGGGCGTGACGGGCATCTTCGCGACATCGTGCAGGTGCCGCACCAGCGCCTGTGCCCACAGCACGTTCCAGACCAATCCGGCGTGGTCGTCGCTCAGCAAGGCGTGGCTGGGCTCGTCGCCCATCGTGTTCGTGACGCGAAGGGTGGGGCCGATGGCCACGGTTTTGTAGGCCGGCCGACCCTGGGCATCGCGCGATCCCCACATTCTGTGGAACCAGGCACGGTCGTCGAAGAAGCTGGCATTCGGGTCTTGCGCGACGATCGCGCGCAGGCCAGCGTCGAAGGCGTCGAACATGAGCGCGATGTTGCCGATCTCGCGCGCCGACTGCCAATGGTCGAGATTGCCCGGGTCGTTCGATTCATCGAAGCTGCCGACCAGCACGATGTGTGTTTGCGGGTGGTTGCTGCGGATCATTGCCACGGACTCGCGAAAGCGCGCCATGCAGCTTTGCACACGTGCCTGCACGGCGGGCGCGCCGGGCGTGGCGACCTGGATGTCCATGAGGGGAATCAGATTCGCCAATCCGATCCGTATCACCACCACGCCGCGCTGCCACCGCTTCGGGTCTTCGTCCATCATCTTCACGAGCCGCGGAATCTGGCGTCTGCGCGTGACCAGCAATTGCTCGCAGTCCGCGCCGTTGTTGGCGAAGTTGTAGCGGAAGTCTTCCTTGCGCGGCGCGCGTGTGATGGGCATGCCCAGGATGTCCATCCACCGCAGGCGCGGGTTGGACACGCCGGAGACTTCCCAGGGTCCTTGGTCGATCTGCCCTCCGCGCAGCCGGTCGATGACCTCACCCCACTGCAGGGTGCGCTCTCGGTAGGCGCCGCCTCGGTGTTCCGGGGCATGGGAGAGACGGTCCTGGTAGGACAGGCTGTTGGAGTCGCCGATGGCTGCCAGCGAGATTCTCTCGGCGGGCGGGCCGTTGGAGGGCGACGGAAGCGGCGTTGAACCCAGCGCGTGCACGGGTGCCAGCGTCAGGGCCAGGCAGGCCAGGGCGCAGAGACGACGTCGCCCGAACGTCTTGCAGAAATTGTTGAAGCGGTCATTGAATCTCGGCATGAAAGCTTTCGTGGCTCGATCACGAAGCCTGTGGCATGTTCGTGACGCAGCTTTGTACCGCTTCGGACCGCGTCCGCGGAATCTGCCACATGGCCGGGCCCGGCAGGGTGCCAGCTAGGCGGCCGCGGCTTCGTCCAGGGCGCCGTCGTCCAGGTGGCTGTCGTCGGCCCAGCCCACCAAAGTGAGTCCTTGCCCGGTCCACAGCATCCTGTTGATGTGGGCGTTGCCCAGCAGCCAGGTGCGCGGTGCCTGCAGTTCCTGGCCGGTGGCGGCGCGGTAGAGCAGGTCCATCACGCCGCCGTGCGCCACCAGCACCAGCAGTTCGCCGGGGTGCCGACCCGCCAGGTGCGCCACCGCCGCCGTGACGCGGGCGCGAAACTGCAGCAGGCTTTCGCCGCCGCCGGCCGGAGCGAATTCGGGGTCGCGCCGGCGCCAGCGCTCGGCCTGCTCGGGCAGCTCGCGCTCGATGTCGAGGAAGGTGCGGCCTTCGAAATGGCCGAAGGCCCGCTCGCGCAGGCGGGGTTCGGGCTGGACGGCGAGATGGTGGCGCTGCGCAATGGCCTGCGCCGTCTGCCAGGCGCGCGCCAGGTCGCTGGAATAGACGGCGGCCACGGGCTCGTCCGCCAGCGCATCGGCCACCCGCTGGGCCTGCCACAGGCCGCGGTCGTTCAGTTCGATGTCCAGGTGGCCCTGCAGGCGGGTGTCGACGTTCCAGGCGGTTTCGCCATGGCGCACGGCAATGATCCGGGTGGCATCCATCCTGGTGGCGGGCCGCTTTACGCTTCAGGGCGTGGCCTTGGCCGGCGCGGCGGGCACGGCGGCGGGCGCCGCCTGGGCCGTCTCGGTGGTCTTGGGCGGAATGACCACGTCGACCCGGCGCAGGCCGGCCGGCGGATTGGGGTAGCCCTGCATCGCCGCCTGGAACATGGCGGCGAACACCGGCCCGTTGGCGTTGTAGGGCCCGTCGTTGCTGGCGCGCGTTTCGTACACCACCTGGTTGCCGGGCAGCTCGCGCAGCACCACGCTCACCTCGCGCAGGTACCAGGGGTTGTAGTAGGCGCTGTAGGGCGGCCCGTACCAGCCGCCGCCATACCAGCCGCGGTAGCCGTAGGGCCCGTAAGGCCGGCCGTACGGCCCCCAGCCGGGCCCCCAGCCCGGTCCCCAGCCCATTGGATAGACCCACGGGTCGGCCCACGGCGAGACCTGGACCGACACCCGCGCGTTGATCGATGCCGCATAGCGCGGCGCCGCGTCGTCGCGGGTGAGGCCCACGCGCGCCATGGCCATCTCGGCCATGGCTTCGAGTTCGAGCTGGTTGGCCTCCTGCGCCTGCTGCGAGGGCAGGCGCTCGAAGCGGTAGGTGGCCGGCGCCGTGGCACCCGGCGGGCGCGAAAAGCTGGTGACGTTGCTGTCCACCGTCCAGCTGGTGGCGCAGCCCGAGAGGGCGGCCGCCAGGGCCAGCGGCCAGAAGAAACCGATGAAGAGACTGCGCTTGCTCATGTGGACTCCCAAGGCGGGCGCCGCGCCATGTGATCGATCAGCCCTGCGGCACGATGCGCATGGCCTGCGCCGGCGCCGGAAACTGCGGCGGGTCGAAGGCCAGGTCGCCGTCGGCATCCGGCACGCCCGTGGCCTTCAGACCCTTGAAGTCGTGCAGCGTTCCGTCCAGCAGGTGCGAAGGTGTCACGTTCTGCAAGGCGTTGAACATGTTCTCCAGGCGGCCGGGGTGCTTGCGCTCCCATTCGCGCAGCATTTCGCCCACCTGCTTGCGCTGCAGGTTTTCCTGGCTGCCGCACAGCGTGCAGGGAATGATGGGAAATTCGCGGTGCTGGGCCCAGCGCACCAGGTCCTTTTCGGCCGTGTAGGCCAGCGGGCGGATGACGATGTGCCTGCCGTCGTCGCTCACCAGCTTGGGCGGCATGCTCTTGAGCTTGCCGGCGAAGAACATGTTGAGGAAGAAGGTCTGCAGCATGTCGTCGCGGTGGTGGCCCAGTGCGACCTTGGTGGCGCCCAGCTCGTCAGCCACGCGGTACAAGATGCCGCGGCGCAGCCGGCTGCACAGGCCGCAGGTGGTCTTGCCCTCGGGAATCACGCGCTTGACGATGGCGTAGGTGTCCTGCTCCTCGATGTGGAAGGGCACGCCCAGTTTGCTGAGGTAGGTGGGCAGCACCTCCTCCGGAAAGCCCGGCTGCTTCTGGTCGAGGTTGACCGCGACGATGTCGAAGTGGATGGGCGCGCGGGCGCGCAGCTTGAGCAGGATGTCCAGCAGGCCGTAGCTGTCCTTGCCGCCGGACACGCACACCATGACCTTGTCGCCCTCTTCGATCATGTTGTAGTCGACGATGGCCTGGCCCACCTGGCGGCACAGGCGCTTCTCGAGCTTGTGCGTTTCGCGCTCGATCTTCAGGGTCTTGGCAGGGGGGGCGGCCGCAGCGGGCGCTTCGTCGATCCAAACGGCACTCATGCCGCGATTTTATTCGGGCGCCCTTTCCTGGGCGGCGCCTCAGGGCTTGGCGCGGAACACCTCGACGCCCACCGCGTCGCAGTCCGGGTACACATCGGGCTTGGCCGTGGACACCCGCGCGGCCTGCACCTTCGGGTGCGCCAGCACCTGCGTCAGGATGTCGTCGCACAGCGTTTCCTGCAGGTGGATGTGGCCCTTGGACAGCCGCGCCGCCACGGTGCGGCGGATGAAGTCGTAGTCCACCACCTCGTCGAGCTCATCGGCCTTGGGCGTGGAAAGCGCCAGCGGCACGTACAGGTCGACATTGATGATCACGCGCTGCTCGGCACGTTTTTCGAATTCGTGCACGCCGATGTTGATCCACACCTCGTAGTCGCGCAGGAACACGCGTCGGCAGGTGGCAAGAAGGGGGTCGAGGGCGGCGTGGGTCATGGTGATGATGGGGAGGAAGCGGCGTTGCTGTTGTTGTCGGCCTGGAGCAGCTCGTCCACGACGAACATGATGTCGCGCGGCAGGGGCACCAGGTGCTGTCCGTTGTCCACGCTCAGCGTGGTGCCGGTGATGCTGCGCGTCTCGGCCAGGAACACGCAGCTCCTGGCCACGTCGGCCGGGTCGATGGGGCGGCGCAGCAGGTTGGCGCGCGAGGCGCGCAGGAAGTTGTCGCCCGTCTGCGGGCCGCTCTCGAACAGGATGCCCGGCGCCACGCCGCACACCCGCACGCCCGGGCCCAGGGCCTGGGCCTGCAGCGCCACGGCCCGCTCGAGGGCGAGCTTGGAGACGGTGTAGGAAAAATAGTCGGGGTTCAGGTTGTAGACCTTCTGGTCCAGGATGTGGATGGCGCAGCGGTCGGCCTGCTCGTCAGCACCGGCCTGCCGCGCCAGCAGGCGCGCGAAGGACAGCGGCGCGATCAGGTTCACGCCCAGCTGGCGCTGCGCGGCGTCCACGTCGAAGTCGAGGCCGGTGTCCGGCTCGAAGGCCGAGGCGTTGTTGACCACGCAGTCCAGCGGCGCCAGCGCCGTCACTTGTGCGATGAGCGCCTGGCGGCCCGCCTCCTGGGTGATGTCGGCCTCGACGGCCTGCACGTCCCAGCCCTGCGCGCGCAGCGTCTCGCTCAGCGTCAGCGCCTGCGCCTTGGAGGCGCGGTAGTGGCACCACACCGTCCAGCCGGCGCGCGCAAAGGCCTCGCAGATGGCGGCGCCCAGGCGCCGTCCGCCGCCTGTCACCAGCACCTGCCTGCGAATGGAATGCGTCACCTGGATAATTCCCGAACAATGAGTATTGAGCCCGGCGCCGAGCGCGCCAACCCCTTGGACCGGATTATCGACGCCGCGCTGCAGCGCGCCGGCGGCTGGCTGCCCTTCGACCGCTTCATGGCGCTGGCGCTGTATTCGCCGGGTCTGGGCTACTACGCCAACACCTTGGCCAAGTTCGGCCAGATGCCTTCATCGGGCAGCGATTTCGTCACCGCGCCCGAGTTGTCGCCGCTGTTCGGCCAGAGCCTGGCCGTGGCGGTGGAAGACGCGCTGGCACACACCGGCACGCGCGAGGTGTGGGAATTTGGCGCCGGCTCCGGCGCGCTGGCCACGCAGCTTCTCGAATCGCTGGGCGAGCGCATCGACCGCTACACCATCGTCGACCTCTCGGGCACCCTGCGCGAGCGGCAGCAGCAGGCGCTTGGCGCCTGGGGCGACAAGGTGCGCTGGCTGAGCGAGCTGCCCGAGGCCATGCAGGGCGTGGTGGTGGGCAACGAGGTGCTCGACGCCATGCCGGTGAAGCTGCTGGCACGCGTGGCCGGCCAGTGGTTCGAGCGCGGCGTGGTGCGGGGCCCTGACGGCGTGCTGCGCTATGCCGACCAGCCCACCGAACTGCGCCCGCCGGTGGAGATCCAGGGCGTGCACGACTACCTCACCGAGATCCACCCGCAGGCGCAGGCTTTTGTCGCCACGCTGGCGGACCGGCTCGAGCGCGGCGCCGCCTTCCTCATCGACTACGGCTTTCCCGAAGCCGAGTACTACCACCCGCAACGCCACATGGGCACCGTGATGTGCCACCAGGGCCACCGGTCCGACGGCAACCCGCTGGTGCAGGTGGGCGCCAAGGACATCACGGCCCATGTCGACTTCACCGGCGTGGCCCTGGCGGGCCAGGAGGCGGGCCTGGCTGTGCTGGGCTACTGCAACCAGGCGCGCTTTCTCATCAACTGCGGGCTGGTGGCCCGGCTGGAGCATGCGAGCGTGCAGCAGCGCGCCATGGCGGCGCGGCTCATCCACGAGCACGAGATGGGCGAGCTGTTCAAGGTGATCGGCTTCGTCGCGGGCGTGCAGCCCTGGGACAGCGTGGGCTTTCGCGAAGGCGACCGCACGCACACGCTGTAGGCGGGCCCGGAACCCGCTCAGTCTGTCGAAGGCTCGCTGGCGGCGCCCTCGCGGAGCATGGCCTCGATGCTGCTCGCGTCCAGTCCGGCCTGGGCCAGGACCTCCCGCGTCTGCTGGCCGCGGCGCGGAGGCGTTCGCAACTGGGTGGTGAGCATTTCCGTCGACTTGAAGCCGATGCCTGGCACCTTCGTCTGCAGCGTCTTGCCGGGCAGGTCGAGCGAAACGTCGGGCCACTCGTGCGCCACGCTGCGCACAGCTTCGATCGGCGGCAGGGCCGCGGACACCGGCACGCCGGCGGCATCGAGCAGCGCGACCCAATCGCCCACGCTCTTGCGCGAGAGTACCGAGCCCAGGATCTGCTGTGTACGCTCCACCTCGCCGGCCCGGGCTGCCTGTGCCAGGGCCGTTGCTTCCTCGGGCGCCGCGGCGGCTTGCGCCAAGGCGCGCAGCAGGGCCTCGCCCTGGTTGGCTGCGTTGCAGACAATGGCCAGATAGCCCTCGCCTGCAGGGAAGGTGCCCGAGAGCGGATTGCCGGAGAAGGCGGTCGATCGGCTGCGGGGCGGCTCGATGCCGCTGACCAGCGGCGCTGCAAAGGCCGGCGCCATCAGCGTCAGCGCCGCGCCCATCATCGACACCTGAACCCACTCGCCGCGGGCGCGGGACTCGCCCGCTTCGGCTGCGCGGCTGCGCCGCAGCAGCGCGGCCAGCACCGCCATCGCGGCCTGCTGCCCCACCGCATAGTCCACCAGCGGAAAGCCGATGCGCTGCGGCCGGCCATCGGCGTCGGCATTGGCCGCCATCAGTCCGCTGGCCGCTTGCACGACGTGGTCGTAGGCCCGCTTGTCCGAGTTCTGGCCGAAACCGGTGACGGAACAGACCACCAGCTTTGGATGGCGCTCGATCAGCCGGGCCGGATCGAATCCGAGCTTGGCCAGCTTGCCGGGCCGGAAGTTCTCCAAGAGGACATCGGCCCTGGCAATCAGCGCTTCCATGGCCTGGCGCGAGCGGGCGTCGCGCATGTCCAGCGCAATGCTGCGCTTGCCCGCATTCTGGGCAATGAAGGCTTCGCCCAGGCCCAGGCGGGCCAGCGCGGGGTCTGCGGCCTTGGCACGAATCATGTCGTCGCCATCGGCCCGTTCCACACGGATCACGTCGGCGCCCAGCAGGCCCAACTGGTAGCCCACGAAGGGGCCGGCCAGCACATGTGTCCAGTCGATGACGGTCAGGCCCGCCAGCGGTCCGCGGTCGGCTTGCACGTCACTGCTCCGGTTTGACACCGCTGTCCTTGATGTAGCGCGCCCAGCGAGCGACTTCGCGACCGTAGAAGGCCTGGGTTTCCTGCAGATTGAAATGCATGACGGTGCCACCGGTTCTGGCCTGGGTCTGCACCATCTCGGGCGAATCGACCGCCTTTCGCACCACGGCGTTCAGGCGTTCGAGCACCGGTGCCGGCACGCCGGTAGGCGCGAACACCGCCACCCATGCGGTGAACTCGATCTCGTTCATGCCTTGCTCGCGAAAGGTTGCATCGTCCGGCCTGGCCGGGTTGCGCACCGCGGAGGCAACGGCCAGCGCGCGCAGCCGCTTGCCTTCGACGTACGACTGGGCAGCGCTCGGGTCGGAGAAGGCGTAGCTCACCTGCTTGCCCACCACGTCGGTGAGCGACTGCGGATTCGACTTGTAGGGGATGTTGGTGGTCTGAAGGCCGGCCTGCAGGCGGAAGATTTCGCAGGCGACCTGGGTGACGGCGTTGCCGCTGCCGCAACTGAGCTTGCCAGGGTTGCGCTTGGCGTCCGCCACCAGGTCGGGGAGCTTCTTCCAGGGGGAGTCGGCCTCGACGTAAAGGGAGATCGGGCTCGAGGACAGTCCGGCCACGCCCTGGAATTGCGAGGCTTCGTAGCCAAGCTTGCCCGGGAAGAAGGCGAAGTTGACCGCGTTGGTGGTCGCGCTGCCGATGAGCAGCGTATAGCCGTCGGCCTTGGCCTTCGCCGCCGCCTGGGCGCCGATGGCGCCGTTGGCCCCGGCCTTGTTGTCCACCAGCACCGGCACCTTGAGTTGCTCGGACATGCTCTTGGCCAGGATGCGGGTGGCAATGTCGGTGCCGCTGCCGGCGCCGAAAGGCACGACCAGCGTGATGGGACGCGAGGGAAAGGCGTCCTGTGCCTGCGTGGGCGCCGCGCCGAGCATTGCAAGCGCAGCGGCGCCAGCCGCAAGCAGGCGCGAGTGGGAAGTGGATTGCATGAGCGAATTGTGATAACGCTCCCCATATCTGACAATTATTGATATGTGAATGCACCATTCCAAAATCGTATGGAAAAAAAGCAGCTTGAATCGAACCTCCAGCGCAGCCCTTCAATGCCTCTGCGCAACCGGATCGACCGGTTGCGCATCCGTCACCTGAGGCTGCTGGAACAGATTGCGCAGACCGGCTCGTTGAGCGGCGCGGCTCAACGGTTGGCGGTCAGCCAGCCGGGCGCGACCAAGATGCTCCAGGAGATAGAGGCGGCCTTGGGCACTCATCTCATTGAACGCACATCGCGAGGCGCGCGCCTGAGCGTGGTTGGTTCCGCGGCGCTGGGCCGCCTGCGCATTGCCCTTGGCGCATTGGATGCCACCGTGGATGCGCTTTCTGCCCAGCCCGAGATACCGTTGGTACGCCTGGGAATGATCCCGGTGCTTGCGGTCAGCGCGCTGCCCGCCCTTGCGGGGCTGCTGGATGGCTCGGGGCGCCTGCCGCGGCTGGAGATCCACGAGGCGACTGTGGAGCGGCTGACAGGCTCGTTGCGGGAAGGGCAGCTCGATTGCGTGGTCAGCACGCTGGATGCGCAATTGAAGGGAATGGCCGACCTTCACATCACGCCGCTCTGGGAGGCGACGCTGGCCATCGCTGCGGCCCCCACTCATCCGCTGGCCCGCAAGCGCAAGGTTCCTGCGCAACTGCTGGCGCAGTTTCGATGGGCGCTTCCGCCGGTGGGCGCGAGCGGGCGCACGCATATCGAACGCTGGTTCATCGAAGCGGGCCTGAATCCGCCTCAGCCCTTTGTCGAGGCGCATTCGTTCCACACCAGGCTTGCGCTCGTCTCGAGCACGGCAATGCTTTCCGTGGCGCCGCAAGCCGCGGTCAGGCACTACGCAGGAACGGTGCGTGAAGTGTCTCTCGAGCGTCCAATGCCCAAGGGCTCGATCTTCTTCGTGACGCGCAAGGAAGGAGTCCAGCTTCCCGAGATTGCGCTCATACAGGAGGCGCTTCGGAAGATCGCGAGCAAATATTCATGAGGCGCCGCGCCTCAGCCAGTGTTGACTGGCCCTAGCTGCCCACGAAGGCAAAGCGCGGCTGCCGCCTGCCGTCGATCTCCACGTCCCCGAAGAACATGGCGTGCGGCCGCACCCACAGGCCGCTGTCGTTGTAGAGCGGGCGGTAGACCACCAGCGCTTCCAGCGTCTCGCTGTGGCGGGCCACGCCGATCACTTCGTAGTCGCGGCCCTTGTAGTGCCGGTAGCGGCCCGGCGGCGTGGCGGGCAGGGGCTGCAGGTCGTCGCTCATTGCGGCTCCTTGGCGGGCGGACCCTTGAGTTCGACCACATTGCCTTCCGGGTCCGTCAGGTAGATGGAAGGGCCTTCGCCCTGCGCGCCGTAGCGCGGCGCCGTTTCGCCGGCCTGCACGCCGTGCGCCTTCAGGTGGGCACGGATGGCCGGCTCGTCGAAGGGCTCGACCGCCAGGCAGAAGTGATCGAGGTTGCGGCCCTCGGCGCCCGGCGGTGCACCGCCTTCGCGGCCCAGTTTGCCGTCGACCGGCACCAGGTCGATCAGCGCGCTGCCGGCGCGCAGCTGGATCAGGCCGAGGTCGTCCTGCCGCTTTTCCAGCGGGCAGCCGAGCACATCGGCATAGAAGCGCAGCATGCGGTCAGTGTCGACCACGCGCAGCACGATGTGGTCCAGGCCGCGGATGGGGATGGGGCTTGCAGTCATGATCAGAGCGTGCGTGTCATGAACACGCTGTGGGGGTCGAGGGTATAGGTGGCGAAAGGCCCGCATTCGGCAAAGCCCATGCTGGCGTAGAGCTGGCGCGCCGGTACGAATTCGGGCTGCGAGCCGGTCTCCAGGCTCAGGCGCGCCAGGCCTCGGCGGCGCGCCTCGTCGACGATGTGAAGCAGCATGGCGCGGCCGGCGCCGGTGCGGCGCCGGCGGCTCGATACGCGCATGGACTTGATCTCGCCGTGGCGCGCGTCGAGCATCTTGAGTGCGCCGCAACCCACCAGTTCGCCGTCGGCCCAGACGGTCCAAAAGGTGATCTCGGGCTGGCGCAGCGCGTCCAGGTCGAGCGCATGCACGCTCTCCGGCGGCGAGATTCGGCGCATGTCCTGCAGGTGTTCTTCGAGCAGCGCTCGGATCTCGGGGCCGCGCAGGTCGTCGATTCGGATGTGCATTGTCGTGTCGTCAGCGCCAGGCATTGCCCACCTGGATGTACCAGGCCGTGTCCTCGGGGCCCTTGGCCACGTCGATGCCTACCCACAGGCCCAGTTGCCTGGCCAGCAGGTAGCGAAAGCCCATGCCGCGCGTGTACACGTCCTCGCCTTCGCTGTAGCTGGTCTGCCGGCCCCAGGTGCGTCCGGCACCCAGAAAGCCGATGGCGGCCCAGCGCGGCGTGACGTTCCAGCGCAGCTCGGTTTCCAGCACGGCGGTGTTCTCATCCTGGTAGCGCGCCGCCGGAACACCGCGCAGGTCGATGAAGGGCAGCTGGTAGAAGGGCACGCGGCCGCGCGCGGCGCGCATGTCGGCGCGCCCGCCCAGCACCAGTTCCTTGCCGATGGGCAGGTAGGCGAACACATGGCCGCGGTAGGCCTGGAAGCGCGTGTCGCTGCCCCAGTCGGGGTCGTAGAACATGGCGTCCACCGCGCCGACCCAGCCCTTGTTGGGCGTGAAGATGTTGTCGCGCGTGTCGTGCTCCAGGGTCAGGCCCAGGCCCGAGCTCTTCTTGCTCATCTCGTCGGGCAGCAGGCGCGAGAGGCGGCCGTCGAGGTCGGCCTTGCTGTTCAGGTCCAGGTAGATCCAGCGCGCACCCAAAAAGGTGTTGCTCTGGCCCAGGCGGCGCAGCACCTGCTGGCTGGAGATCCAGCCGTCCAGCGAATAGGCCAGGCTGCGCGCCCCGCTCTCGAGCTGGCCGCCCACGCCGTAGAAGTTGAGGTTGACGTCGGTGCGGGCCACGCCGCCGCGGTAGCGCCAGCGGTCTTCGTCGAAGCTGGCCATTCCGCCGCCGAAGAGGGCGCGGGTGCCGTTCTCGGTGCCGGCGCCACCCACCACCCAGATGTCGGGCGGCGTGAGGTGGCCGGTTTCCTTGGCTTTTTCCGCACTCTCGCGGATGGAGTTGCGCACGAACATCAGCGCCACGCCGCCGCCGTAGCCCACGGCCGGTTCCGTGATGACGATCGGAACGGGCAGGAAGCCCTGCTTGTTCACCAGCCAGTCCGACATGTCGAGGTAGCCGTCGCTGGGGTCGATGAAGCCTTCCATGAAGGCATGCCCGGGCGGGCTGGCGGCGGCCATGAATAAGGCGCACACGGTTGGCAGGATGCGTTTCATCCAATGCATCGATTCAATCCCCCTCTTGTCGGTGGTTGTTGTTGTCTGTCGATTCGCTCAAGCGGCTTCGCGCCGCGAGATGACGCGCACGACCGATTCGCGGTGTGCGTCGAAGCCCATGCGTTTGTACAGCGCAATCGCGCCCTCGTTGACGCTCATCACGTGCAGCACCGGCGTTTCGCCGCGCGCCATCTGGCGCCGAATCAGCTTGGCCATGAGGCGGCGCGCCAGGCCGCGCCCCTGGAAGTCCGGATGGGTGCACACGCCGCTGATCTCGCGCAGCGGCCCCGCCGCGCAGCGCTCGCCGGCCATGGCCATGAGGCGGCCGCTGCCCGGCTCGACCAGTCCGTAGTACTCGCCCAGCTCGATGGTGCGCGGGCCGAACGGCCCCGGCCGGGTGAGGCCCACCAATTCCAGAATTTGCGGAATCTGCTCCGGCGCGAGCCGCACCGCCTCGGGCGCCTCGTCGGTGGCCGGCATCGGCGCGCGCCAGATCATCTTCTGCATGCGGGCCTCGGCATCGACCTGCCAGCCGGCGGGCACGGCGCCCGACCAGCCGTCGGAATAGAACTGCTCGCCGCTTTGGCAGAAAGGAATCAGCGCGTCGAGCTTCGGATGGGCCGGGTCGGCAAACCCGACGATGGGCGAGAAGCCCGGCGCAAAGCGGCGAACCTCATCGCCGCCCACCGCGAAGTGCGCCTGCGGTCCGGCCAGTGCGTGCCAGAAGAGGTTGTCTAGGAGTGAAAGCGGGGAGCCGGGCGCCGTGCTCACGCGCTTTCACCCTGCCGGCTGCTGCCCTGCACGTAGCCTCGCTCCACCGCCTGCGCCTGGTTCTGGAAGATGGCCATCGCGGTGTTCATGCGCGCGAAGCCGAACTTCTCGTAGAAGCCCTCCTTGCCGGGCACTGCGTACAGGATGATCTTGCGATGCCCGCGCGAGGCCTCGACCAGCCGCGACACGAGCGCGCGGCCCAGGCCCGTGCCCTGATGGCTGGGCAGCACCGCCACGTCGCAGATGTAGGAACAGTCCACGCCGTCGGCCAGCGCGCGGCCGGCGCCCACCAGCTTGCCGTTCTCGCGCACGAGGAACCTGAACATGCTGTGCGTGAAGGCCGTTCGCAGGCCCTGGGGGCTCTTGTCGCCCAGGGGCGCCGCGCGGTAGAGGGCGGCGAGTTCGTCCCAATCGGTTTCGCGGATGTCGGTGGTCCAGTGCAATGGCATGGGCCGATTCAACCGCATCTGACCGGCATGGGCAAGAAAGAAGAAAGGCCGCCGCACTTGGCGTTTAATCCAGGGATGCCGACCCCCCATTCGCTCGAACTCCTTTCGGTGGCCAACGCGCTCGCCGATGCCGCCGCGGCGCAATCCATGCGCTACTTCCGCACGCCGCTGGAAATCATCAGCAAGGAAGACCAAAGCCCCGTGACGCTGGCCGACCGCGCCGCGGAAACCGCCATGCGCGAGGTGCTGGCCGCACAGTGCGCGCAGGACGGCATCTACGGCGAAGAACACGGCCGCGAGCGGCTGGACGCCGGACGGGTCTGGGTGCTCGACCCCATCGACGGTACGCGCAGCTTCATCACCGGCTCGCCCCTGTGGGGCACGCTCATCGGCCTGCTCGAAGGCGGCCAGGTGCGCCTGGGCCTGGTGGACATGCCGGTGCTGGGCGAGCGCTGGTGGGGCGTTTCCGACGCGCAGGGCCGCCTGGCGCTGCGCAACGGCCGGCCGGTTCGTGCCAGCCAGTGCACGCAGCTCGACCAGGCACGCATCGTCACCACCTCGCCGGACATCTTCAGCGAAGCCGACTGGCAGGCCTTCGACACGCTCAGCAAACGCTGCGCCATGCGCCGCTTCGGCGGCGACTGCTATGGCTATGCGCAGCTGGCCGGTGGCACCATCGACCTGGTGGTGGAGACCGGCCTGCAGCCTTATGACTACCTGGGCCCCGCGGGGCTGATCGAGGCGGCCGGCGGCGTGATCACCGACTGGGAAGGCAAGCCGCTGGGCCTCGCGTCCGACGGGCGTGTGGTCGCGGCCGCCACCCCTGAACTCCATCGCGCCGCCCTGGACTTGCTGCGGGCCTAAACTGGCCTCGTCATGATTCGCTGGTTGATCGTCGTCGTGCTGGCGCTGGTGCTGTTCAACGGCCTGGCGGCGTGGCTGCGGCGCTATTTCGGCTTCGGGCGATTGCCGGGCGATTTCGTCTTCCGTGCCTTCGGCCGGGAGTGGGACCTGCCCATCGGCAGCACCGTGGCGCTGAGCGTCATCGCGGCGCTCATCGCGCGCTGGCTCTAGACGCCCCGACGACTGAGAAAGAAGAGAACCGTCCCATGAGAGTTTGCGTAGACATCGGCGGAACCAAGGTGGCCGTGAGCCTGTCGCCCGCGAGCGGTTCGCCGCTCGTCGGCCGCCGCACCGAGCCCACCGCCAAGACCGGCACCAACGACGCCGTGGCACGGCAGATCCTGCGGATGATCGACGAGGCCTGCGCCGAGCAGGGCGTGGATCCGAAGAGCATCGACTGTGTTGGCGTGTCCACGGCGGGCCCGTTCGAGCTGCACGGCGGCATGGTGGAGCTGGCCACGCCCAACATCTGTGGCGGCATTGCCGGCCCGGCGCGCGGCCTGCCCAACGACTGGCGCACCGCACAGCTGGAAGCGCCGCTGAGGCAGCGCTTTGCCCGCGTGCGGGTGGAAAACGACGGCGTCGCCGCGCTGGAGGCCGAGCGCCGCTGGGGCGCACTGCAGGGCCTGGACCACTGCGCCTACGTCACCTGGAGCACCGGCGTGGGCGTGGGCCTGTGCGTGGACGGGCGCATCCTGCGCGGCAAGAATGGCAATGCCGGCCATGCGGGCCACAGCTTCGTGGTCGACGACGCCAGCGGCGCCCTGTGCGGCTGCGGCAACATGGGCGACGTCGAGGCGCTGGTGGCCGGCAACTCGATGGCGCGGCGCTTCGGCCAGCCGGCGCAAGACCTGTTCGCCGCCGCTGCGGCCGGCGAGACGCATGCGCGCGAGATCACCGATGCGCTGTGCCGCGTCATGGGCCGCATGCTCTACAACCTGATCGCCACGCTGGACCTGCAGCGCATCAGCCTGGGCGGCAGCGTGTTCTGGCACAACCGCGACTTCCTGCTGCCGCGCCTGCAGGCGCAGGTGGATGGGCACCTGCCGCCGCTCACGCGCGGCGTGTTGCTGGTGGCGGCCGGCCTCGGCGACCGGGTGGGCGACTACGCGGCGCTGGCGTTGCTGGATTAGGCGCCGCCCGGCCCGCTGCCTGGCGGCAGCAGGTCGAAGTGCATGACGTCCTCGCGAACACCCAGCTTGGTGTACGGCGCCACGGCCGCATCGTCGCCGTAATCCGCCTGGACGAACACCACATACACGCCGCGCGGCCGAACCGCTTCCTGCAGCGTGCGGATCAGCGCGGTGGCCACGCCCCTGCGCCGGTAGGCAGCATCCACCGCCAGGTCGTAGATGTAGAACTCGCTGCGGGCCTGCTCGAACTTGGGCAGCACATAGCCGGCCAGCCCGCCCACGACGCGGTCGTCGGCCAACGCCGCCACCGCGACGAAAGTGTCGGACGCCAGCAGCTTCGAAAGGTAGGCGTCGTCCGGCGGGTTGGAGGAGAAGGTGTCCGGCTCGCCGAACGCTTCTCCGAGCACCGCGAGCATGCTGCGCATGTCGGCAATATCGTCGGCACCGAGCACGCGGGTGGTGCAGGCATCTGTCATGGCGCTGTCCTTTGCGGGAGGGAATGACCCCCGCATTCTGGCTAAGCCGCCGATGATGCGAACGCCACCACGTCCCTGAGCACCTGCGGGTCTTGCAGCAGCTTGCGGTGGCCCAGGCCGACGGTCGCGACGAGCCGGGCATTGGCAATGGCGCGGACGAAGGCTTCGCCGTCCGCGAACCGGTTGACCGCATCGCCCCGGTCGTGCACGACCAGCGTGGGCACGCGGATGCGGGGCCCCACGGCGGCCGGCTCGAAGCGCGACATCAGGATGCCTTCGCGCGCCTCGATGCGCCGCTGCATCGAGGCGCGGATGCTTTCCTTCAGCCCGAAGACATGGGCGAACATTCGCGTGAACTCGTAGGGCGAGGCCGGCGGCGCCAGCAGCACCAGGCGCGGCGCATCCAAGCCGCGGCTGGCGGCCTGCGCCAGCGCGTTGGCGCCGAGCGAATGCGCCACCGCCAGTTGCAGCGCATGCCCTTCCTGGTGCAGACGGGCGCTCACATATTCGATGGCGCGGGTGAACTGCGGCAGGTTGCTGCTGGAGCCCGCGCTGCGGCCATGCGCGGGCAGTTCCAGGATCACGGGGCGCAGGCCTTGTTCGAGCAGCGCGTTTGCCAGTGGGCGCATCTGGCCGGCGTGGCCGCCCCAGCCATGCACGAGCAGTGCGGTGGGCCCGTTGCCGGCCAGCGCCGGCGAGTAGAGCGTGAGGCCGGCCGACTCGAAGGGCCAGGATTCGATGCGCCAACTGTTGTCCCAGCGGGTTTTTCGGGCGAACAGCCGCAGCGGCAGCGGCGTGGCAAACAGCCGGTAGGCGGCACGCACGGACAGCGCAGGCCATAGTTGCTGCGCCGCGGCCAGGCCCAGGCGGAACAGGCGGATGCCGGGGCGTGCGTCGTAGTAGCGCGAAGCGGCTTGCAGGGCGGGTGGGGTCATCGGAAGGCTCCTGTCATTCATCTCTCAATAGAAGAACCAGTCGTCGTTGCTGCGCGGCAGTCCGTCCAGCGTGCTGAACAGCGCGCGCACGGCCGGCACGACGACCAGCAGCAGAAAAACCAGCAGGCTCAGGTAGATCCACATGGCAAGACCTTTCTTCGCACGGTTGTGCGAAATATCGGCGTACGAAACGGAGGGGTGCGGTCATGGTTCGAAACTCAGGCGCGGTAGCTTTGCTGCAGCCGCTGCCAGGTGGACACGGCACGTTCGGCGGCACGCGTGTCGCGCAGAAAGCGCGCGTCGTGCAGCAGGCCGATGGCCAGGCTGCTCAACTCGCTGACCACCTGCTCGGGGTCGGTGTCGGGCTTGAAGTGGCCGACCTCCACCGCCTGCGCCACCGTGCGGCGCAGCGCCGCGCGCCAGCGCATGACTTCGGTGTGCAGCAGGTCGCGCAGTTCGCCTTCGCGGTCGTCCAGCTCGAAGGCGCCGGCGGTGTACAGGCAGCCGGTGTGGACCTCGACATCGCGCATGCGCACGATCCAGCGCTGCATGATCTCGTCCAGACGGGGCAGCCCCTTGGGCTTTTGCATGGCGGGTACGAACACGTCGGCCAGGAAGCGGCGCCCGTATTCCTCGATCACCGCTTTCTGCAGCGCCTCGCGCGAGCCCACGCGCGAGAACACGCCGCTCTTGGACAGGCCGATGCGGTCGGCCACCGCCTGCAGCGAAATGGACTCGAGGCCCTGCGCAGACGCGAGGTCGAGCGCGGCGCCGACGATGGCGGCGCGCGTGAGTTCGCTTTTCTGGGTCTTGGCGTCCATGGCGGCGCACTTTAGCACGTGCGTGCGAAAGTGCAAGCGCCCAGTTGGCGCTTGCCCCTCAGGTCGCCAGGGTTCTTTCGCTGGGCGCGGTTCGCAGCGCTTCGAGGAAGCTGTTGCGCCACCAGTGCACATCCTGCTCGCGGATGCGGGTGAGCAGCTTCTGGTGGCGCAGACGCCGCTCTTCCAGCGGCATGCGCAGGGCATGCTGCAGCGTCTGCGCGGTGCCGTGCGTGTCGTACGGGTTCACCAGCAGCGCTTCCTTCAGTTGCTCGGCGGCGCCGGCAAAGCGCGACAGCACCAGCACGCCCGGGTCGGCCGGGTCCTGCGCGGCCACGTATTCCTTGGCCACCAGGTTCATGCCGTCGCGCAGCGGCGTCACCAGCCCCACCGCGGCCGCGCGGCACAAGCCGGGCACGCGCCGACGCGCCACCACGCGGTGGATGTAGCGCACCGGCATCCAGTCCAGTTCGCCGAAGTCGCCGTTGATGGCGCCGCACATGGATTCGAGCTCGCGCCGGATGTCGGCATACGCGTCCACCGTCTCGCGCGTGGGCGAGGCGATCTGGATCAGCGTGGCACTGCGCCGGTTCTCCGGGTAGTTGGCCAGCAGCTCGCGAAAGGCGCGCACGCGCTGCGGAATGCCCTTGGAATAGTCGAGCCGGTCGATGCCCACCAGCAGGCGCCGGGTGGCGTACTCGCGCTTCATGGTCTCGTACATGTCGCGCGATTCCTTGGCGTGCGTGAGCTCGGCGAACTCGTCCACGTCGATGCCGATGGGGAAGGCGCCCGCGCGCACCGTGTGGCCGTAGGCGCTGTACAGGCCGTCGCCCAGCACCTCGCCCTGCGCCTCGTTGATCACGTAGTGCTCGAAGTGCCGGATGTCCTGGTTCGCCTGCAGGCCGATCAGGTCGTAGGCGAACAGCGAGCGCATGAGCCAGTCGTGCTGCGGAATGGCCGCGAAGATGATCTGCGGCGGCAGCGGAATGTGCAGGAAGAAGCCGATGCGGTTCTTGCAGCCCATGGCGCGCAGCTCGGCCGCCAGGGGAATCAGATGGTAGTCGTGCACCCAGACCACGTCGTCTTCGGCCAGCAGGGGCATCAGCTTGCGCGCAAAGAGCTGGTTGACCCGCCGGTAGCCGCCGATGAAGCCCGCATCGAAATGCGCGAGGTCCAGCCGGTTGTGGAACACCGGCCACAGCACGTCGTTGCTGTAGCCCAGGTAGTAGCTGTCGTGGTCGTCGCGGCTGAGGTCGATGGTGGCCAGCGTCACCTTGCCGGCCTGCTGGCGGTGCAGCTCGCCTTCGCCGGTGGGGCCGTCCTGCACCACCGTGCCGCTCCAGCCGAACCACATGCCGCCGCTTTGCTGCAGCGATTCGCCCAGCGCCACCGCCAGACCGCCCGCCGCCGCCTTGCGCGGGTCCGCCACGCGGTTGGAGACGACGACTAGACGGCCCATGAACGCTCCTTCAAATCGCTGAATCCCAAGGCGCGGAGAGGCGCACTGCCGCGTTGATGATCCCCACCATCGAATACGTCTGCGGGAAGTTGCCCCACATCTCGCCCGTGACCGGATGCGTGTCTTCCGACAAGAGGCCCAGCGGATTGCGCGCTGCCAGCATGGTCTCGAAGATCTGGCGCGCCTCGGCCTTGCGGCCGATCTTGGCCAGCGCGTCGATGCGCCAGAAGGTGCAGATGTTGAAGGCCGTCTCGGGCTTGCCGAAGTCGTCCGCCGCCTCGTAGCGGCGCATGTAGGGTCCGTCGCAAAGTGTCTTCTCCATGGCGTCCACGGTCGAGATGAAGCGCGGGTCGCGCGCCTCGATCAGGCCCACTTCCACCATCAGCAGGATGCTGGCGTCCAGCTCGTTGCCGCCAAAGCTCTCGGCAAAGGCCTGGCGCTCTTCGCTCCAGGACTTGGCCAATATCTCTTCGCGCATGCGCGCCGCATGGCCGTGCCAGTAGGCGGCGCGGTCGGGCTTGCCGATGGCGCGGGCGATCTTGGCCAGGCGGTCGCAGGCCGCCCAGCTCATCAGGGCTGAGCTGGTGTGCACACGGGCGCGCGTGCGCAGCTCCCACATGCCGGCATCGGGCGTGCCGTAGACGCGGATGGCCTGCTCGCCCACCGCCTCCAGGTGCGGAAACTCCGCCTCCCCCGCGCGCCGCAGCAGTCGGTGGTCGTGAAAGGCCTGGGCCGCGCCCAGCACGATGTTGCCGTACACGTCGTGCTGGAAGTGCTCCTGTGCCTGGTTGCCCACGCGCACCGGCCCCATGCCGCGGTAGCCGGGCAGGAAGTCGACGATGGATTCGGGCAGGTGCCGCTCCAGCCCGATGCCGTACAGCGGCTGGATGTGCTCGCCGCGCGAGCCCACCACCACGTTGGTGAGCCAGCGCAGGTAGTCCTCCATGGTGCCCACTTCGCTGAGCGAGTTGAGCGCGCGCACCACGAAGAAGGCATCGCGCAGCCAGCAGTAGCGGTAGTCCCAGTTGCGCTGGCTGCCGGGCGCTTCGGGAATGCTGGTGGTCATGGCCGCGACGATGGCGCCCGTGTCCTCGTACAGCGACATCTTCAGCGTGATGGCGGCGCGGATCACCGCCTCCTGCCACTCGAAGGGAATGGCCAGGCGCTTGCTCCAGGTGCGCCAGTAGGAGATGGTTTCCTGCTCGAAGTGGCGCACCGTGTCGGCGATGCCGTCCGTCAGCGTCTCGTCGGCGCCGAGGATGAAGTGGTAGTCGCGCGCCATCACGAAGGGCTGGCGCGACAGGATGTGCGACACCGGCGCATCGGTGGTCAGGCGCAAGGTGGTGTCGGGCCCCACGTAGCGGATGTGGTTGCTGCCGCGCGTGATGGTGGGCCTGGTTTCGCCCCACTGGAAGCGCGGCTCGAGCGTGATGCGGATGCGCGGCGCGCCGGCCACCGGGCGCACCCGGCGCACGATGCTCAAGGGGCGGAAGTAGCGCGAGCGGCTGAAGAAGCGCGGCGCGAAATCGGTGATCTCGATGCCCTGGCCCTTGCTGTCGTACAGGCGTGTGCGCAGCACGGCGGTGTTGTGCTCGTATTCCTGCTCGGCGGTGGCGAAGTCTTCCAGCTCGATGGCCCAGGCGCTGCCGTTGTCGCTGTTGTCGAGCAGCGCGTTGAACACCGGCTCGCCGTCGAAGCGCGGCAGGCAGCACCACACGATGCGCGCGCGCTGGTCGACCAGTGCGCTGAAGGCGCAGTTGCCGATCACGCCCACCGACAGCGAGGCGGGGGCTGCCGGTGGAAATTCCGGCGGCGCCTCGGCGGGGGTGGCGAGGGTGGCTTCGTCGATCAGTGCCTTGTTCGCCTCGTTGTTGTCCGTCATGCAGGCTCGTCCTTGCTGTTCCTGGCGGAAGAAGATGGGGTGGGGTCGGGCTGCGCGCCGCGCGCGGCGGCCAGCCATTCGAAGACGGCCAGCGGCGACTCGAGCCGGTGCTGGGCGAGGCTGGGGCCGCTGCCGACCTTGATGGCCACGCCGCCGCGCGGCTGCACGATGGCGAAGCCGCTCTCGTCGGTGGTGTCGTCGCCGGCGAACACCGGCACGCGGCCGGCAAAGGGCGGCTCGTTCATGAACTCGTCGATGGCAATGCCCTTATTGATGCCGGCCGGCTTGACTTCGAACACCGCCTTGCCGTGCATCAGTTCCAGCCGCGGCTCTTTGGCGATGACGCCCAGCAGCGCATTGCGGCAAAGATGTTCCAGCTGCGGCGCGCGGCGGTAGTGCAGCGCGACAGCGGCGTGCTTGCGCTCCACCAGCAGGTCGGGGTAGTTGCCCGCCAGGTGGTTGGCCACGTCCAGCACCGCCTGCAGGTCGGGCGGTGTCTGCTCGCGCATGTTGCCGGTGGCATCGCGCCGCTGCACGCCGTGCTCGCCGGCGGCGGGCAGGCGCAGGGGCGCGAGAAAGCGGTCGAGCACGTCGATCTGCCGGCCCGAGACGACGGCCAATGCGCCGCCCAGCCAGTCGTGCAGGTCGGTGAGCAGCGCGACCAGGCCTTGCGGCACCTCGATCGCTTCAGGCGTCTCGGCGATGCCGACCAGGGTGCCGTCGAAGTCCAGGAACAGCGCGGCGTCGGAGCGGAGGCGGGGTGGCGTCTGCATCGCCGCAAACCTTAGCAGACTCGCGGCGCGACCCGCGTCGGCCAATACCTACTCAATCGATGGGGCTTCGGGCCGAGGCAGTGCCTGTGCCACGGCCTCGGCCCGCGCCCGGCTGATGGCGGCGCCGATTTCCGGACCCTTGGCGCCGCGCTGCTGCGCGGCTTGCGCGATGGGTTCGGTGGGCACCGCCAGCGCCGCATCCAAGGCCGCCTGCAGGCGCTGGCGCTGCGGGTAGGGCCGCTCTTGCAGGCCCAGCCGGCCGCGTGCGTCGCACTCGCAGGCCAGCAGCGCCTGTCCGAATCGCTCGGGCTTGCGGATTGCATCGCAGCGTTCCAGCAGCCGAAGCACGGCGGTGGCGTTCAACTCGCCGCTGCGGTGGATGTTGCCGTGCTCGCGCGCCACCACATCGGCCAGTTCGCGGATGTCCACCGGCACGCGCCAGCGCTCGCAGACCTGCTTGAGCAGTTTTGCGCTGCGCTGTTCGTGGCCGAGGTGGCGCGGCAGCACGTCCTGCGGCGTGGTGCCCTTGCCCAGGTCGTGCGTCAGGCAGGCAAAGCGCACCGGCAGCGGGGCCTGCAGCCGTGCCGACATGTCCAGCACCATCATCAGGTGCACGCCGGTGTCGACCTCGGGGTGATGCGCCTCGGGCTGCGGCACGCCCCAGAGGCGATCCACCTCGGGCAGCAGCACCTTCAGCGCGCCGCATTCGCGCAGCACCTCGAACATGCGCGAGGGCTTGCCTTCCATCAGGCCGCGCGCGAGCTCCTGCCATACCCGCTCGGGCACCAGTGCATCGGCCTCGCCGTCGCGAACCATCCGGCGCATCAGCGCCATGGTGTCGGGCGCCACGGAGAAATCGGCGAAGCGTGCGGCAAAGCGGGCCAGGCGAAGGATGCGCACCGGGTCTTCGCGAAAGGCATCGGTCACGTGGCGAAGGATCTTGCCGCGCAGGTCGCGCAGGCCGCCGTAGGGGTCGATCAGGTCGGCTTCGTCGAAGCGATCTCTATCGGCCAGCGCCCGGGGTACCGCGATCGCGTTGATGCTGAGGTCGCGCCGTGCCAGGTCTTCTTCCAGCGTCACGCCCGGGTCGGCATGGACCACGAAGCCGCGGTAGCCTGGCGCGCTCTTGCGTTCGGTGCGGGCCAGCGCATGTTCCTCCCGTGTTTCGGGGTGCAGGAACACAGGAAAGTCCCGGCCCACGGGGAGGTAGCCCAGGTCGGTCATTTCCTTCGGGCTCGCGCCCACCACGACCCAGTCGCGGTCCGAGCCCGGCAAGCCCAACAAGCGGTCGCGCACCGCGCCGCCTACCAAGTACGTTTGCATGATGCGTGCGAGTGTAGGGGGCATGTCCCGCGCATGACACCCTCGGCGGAACTCGGCTCGGAAGGGCGCGCTCGCACAGTCGTCCCCCTCAACCCATAACAACGGAGAAATTCTTGAACAAGAAGATCGTGAAGATGAAGAACACCCGAACGACGATGCAGGCCGCCGTGGCCGCGGCCCTCCTGGCCGGCGGTGGCAGCGCCATGGCGCAACAGGCCGGCGACTGGGTGCTTGGTGCCGGCTGGCTGCATTTCGCGCCGCAGGATTCGAGCGAGGGCCTGAACCTGACCTCGCCGGTGAACATGCATGTGCCGGGCTCGGATGCGAAGGTGAGCAGCTCCGACACGCTGGGCCTGTCGGCCATGTACTTCCTCGACAGCCACTGGGCCGTCGAAGGCGTGCTGGGCGTGCCGCCCAGGTTCAAGCTGGAAGGCGCGGGCAGCCTGGCGCCGGTCGGCGAGCTCGGCGAAGCCCGCCAATGGAGCCCGACGCTGCTGGGCAAGTACTACTTCAACGAAGGCAACGCCGCCTTCCGCCCCTATGTGGGCCTGGGCGTGACCTATGTCTGGTACAGCGACGTGGAGCTGACGCCGGGCATGCAGAACGCCATGGGCGGCCTGCTGCGCCGCCCGCCGGGCTCGACGGTCACCACCGCCAAGCTCGACAGCTCGTTCGCACCGGTGTTCAACATCGGCGCGGCCTACCAGTTCGACAAGCACTGGGGCGTGTCTGCCTCGGTGTCCTACATCCCGCTGAAGACCACCGCCAAGCTCACCACCACCAGCGCAGCCACCGGCGCGCAGCTGGGCACGAGCGAAGCCAGCCTGAAGCTCAACCCGATCGTGCCTTACGTGGCCGTGACGTACCGCTTCTGAGCGTGGCTGCCCGCGCCGCGGCATCGCCGCGCGGCGCGGGCGAGGTAGCGGCGAGGATCTGCGCCAGGTCGCTCTCGCGTTCGGCCCGTGCGCCGGCAATCACCCGCTGCTCCAGCTCGTCCAGATGCGCCATGGCCAGCTGCAGCGCGCGTTGCAGCGAGGGACCCGCCAGCGCATCGATGATCTCCTCGTGCTCGCGCGGCGCGCAGCTGGCCGCCTCCACGCTGTCGAACAGCGCCTTGTACAGCTCGGTGTTGCTGACCAGGCGCTTCATGTACGACAGCAGCTCCTCGCTTTGCGCCATCTGCGCCAGCAGCAGATGGAAATCGCCGGCCAGGCGGAACGCATCTTCGCGCCGGCCCTCCTTGAACGCCTTCTGCTCGGCCTGCACATGCCGGTGCAGCGCCGCACGCTGCTCGCGCGAAAGGCGGCCCCACAGCGTGCTGATCAGCCCCGCCTCGACGATGCGCCGCGCGCGGTAGACGCCGCGCATGTCTTCCTCCGACGGGTTGGGCACGAAGGCGCCGCGGTTGTGTTCCAGCACCAGGCGCCTTTCGACGCCCATGCGTGCGAGCACCTTCCGGATGGCTCCACGGGTGCAGCCCAGCGCTTCGGCCAGTGCGCGTTCCCGCAAAGGTGCGCCGGGCCGCAGCTTGCCGCTGAGCAGCGCCCTGGACACCGCCTCGTAGACGCGCTGGTCCACCTCCGAGCCGTTTTCGGCAGGCGGTGCTTCGGGCTTGGCCGTGCTTCGGCGGCGGGCGGGGGCGGGGCTTGCGGGGCGGCGGCCGGTCGTGGTGGTGGGCATGTGGGCAGCTGGGGGAAAACGCCGCACATGTTAGTAGAGCGGCGCTCGGCCCTCGTGGCAAGGCGGGTGTTGGTTAACCAAAAATACGTGTATCGTCAACTATCTAGACAGCAGCAGCTGGAGCCTCGATGACCGCGCCTTCCGACCTTCTCATCCGCAACGTTCGCCCGCTGGGTGCGCAGGCCGTGGACATTCTGCTGCGGGGCGGGCGCATCTCGGCGCTGGGTGCCAGGCTGCCGGCGACCGCGGGCTGCGCCGTTGAAGAGGGCGAGGGCGCATTGCTGCTGCCAGGCCTGGTGGAAAGCCACACGCACCTGGACAAGACGCTGTGGGGCATGGACTGGTACCGCAACGAGGTCGGTCCGCTGCTCACCGACAAGATCGACAACGAGCGCGCCTTCCGCGCCGCCAGCGGCCATGACGCCGGCGCGCAGTCGAAGGCGCTGGCGATGGCCTTCCTGGCCCTGGGCACCACGCGCATCCGCACGCATGTGGACGTGGACACGCAGGCCGGCCTGCGCCACCTCGAAGGCGTGCTGCGCACGCGCGAGGCGCTGCGCGGTTTGATGGACATCCAGATCGTCGCCTTCCCGCAATCGGGCCTGCTGGGCCGGCCGGGCACCGACGCGCTGCTCGACCAGGCGCTGGCCGCCGGCGCCGACGTGCTGGGCGGACTGGACCCCTGCGCCATCGACCACGACCCGGTGCGCTCGCTCGACGTGCTCTTTTCGATCGCGCAGCGGCACGGCAAGCCGGTGGACATCCACTTGCACGAGCCCGGTGCCATGGGCGCGTTCTCGCTGGGCCTGATCCTGGACCGCACCGAGGCGCTGGGCCTGCAGGGCCAGGTGGTGATCAGCCACGGCTTCTGCCTGGGCGACGTGGGCCTGGCCGAGCGCGATGCGCTGCTGGCGCGCATGGCGCGCCTGGGCGTGGCCCTGGTCACCAGCGCGCCGCCGGCGCGCATGGTG
>NZ_BCUU01000003.1 GCF_001591385.1 Variovorax soli NBRC 106424 | reverse complement strand
CCCGCGGGCGACGAGCCGACGACGCCCGTGCCCCCGCCGCCCGCGCCCAAGCTGGCCTGCGCCGACCTGTCGGGCAAGACGATCGCGGCGGCGGACATCGGCCTGCCCACCGGCGGCGCCACCATCACCGAGGCCACGTCCATGGCGGCCGGCGCCGCGGGCAACCTATATGGCGACTACTGCAGGCTGCGCGGCACCATCGCGCCGGTGAACCCGGGATCGCCGGTGATCAACTTCGCGCTGAACCTGCCGGCCCAGTGGAACCGCAAGACCATCCACTTCGGCGGCGGCGGCTTCAACGGCACGCTGATCGACGGCACCGAGCCCATCCGCTTCGGCCCGGCCGGCAAGCCCGCGCCGCTGGCGCTGGGCTATGCCACCTACGGCAGCGACTCGGGCCACCAGGCGTCCAGCATCACCGACGGCAAGTTCGCGCGCGACGACGAGGCGCTGGCCAACTACGGCGGGCAGGCACTCAAGAAGACGCGCGACGTGGCGCAGCAGCTGGTGCAGCTGTTCTACGGCGAGAAGCCGGCACATGCCTGGTTCCTCGGCACCTCCACCGGCGGGCGCGACGGGCTGGCCTACATCCAGCGCTGGCCGCTGGACTACGACGGCCTCATCGCCAACGAGCCCGCGCTCAACTACAGCGGAACACGGCTGTCGAACGTCGCGCTGGGGCGAGCGCTCTACGACAACGGTGGCACGGGCTGGCTCAACCTGGCCAAGACGCTGCGCGTGCAACAGGCCGCGCTGGCCGCCTGCGACGCGCTGGACGGCGCCAAGGACGGCATCGTGAGCAATGTGGAGAGCTGCCGGCTGCTCAACACCCAGCTGCTGGACAGCCTGCGCTGCCCCGGCGGCGCGGACACGGGCAACACCTGCCTGTCGGATGCGCAACTGGCCACGGTGCGCGTGATCGAGTCGCCGCTGCAGCTGTCCTACCCGCTGGCGGGCGGCGTGCAGGTGGCCGGCGGCTACAACCTGCTGGAAGGCGCACTGGTGGCCGGCCCCTACACCACGCGCGACCTCGGCACGCGCCCGGTGCCGGGCAACCCGGCCACCTCGGCCGACGCCAACATGTACCTCACCGGCGACCAGTGGGTGAAGTACTTCATCACGCGCATCGACGGCTTCGACACGCTCGGCTTCGACCCCGCGGCGCCGGGCAGCTGGACGCCGCGCGTGCAGGAGGTGTCGGCCATGACCGATGCGCTGGACGCGAACCTCGCGCCCTTCTTCGGCAACGGCGGCCGGCTCATCTTGCTTCATGGCCTGGCCGACGAGGTGATCAGCCCCAACTCCACCATCGACTACTACAAGCGCCTCGTCGCCACCCTGGGCCAGGGCGCGGTGGATGCCCATGTGCGCTTCTACACCGTGCCGGGCATGGGCCACGGCACGGGCGTGTTCATTCCCAACTGGGACTCGCTGGCCGCGCTGGAAGCCTGGGTGGAGCAGGGCCTGGCGCCCGCCACCCCGGTGGCGGTGGATGCGGTGGCCGGCACCTACGGCCGCACGCGCCCCCTGTGCCAGTACCCCGCGTGGCCCAGGTACCGCGGCAGCGGCAGCATGGATGCGGCCGTCAACTACAGCTGCGTGACCGAGGTGGGCGACCCGCTGGCTTGCCCGAACCTGCCCGCCTCCGCGACCAACTACAAGGGCGGCAACACGCTGGGCGAGGAACTCACCGTGCGGATCGACCCAGCCACCATGGCCTACACCGTGACCATCGACGCTGCGGACCCGGCCCGGGTGGGCGCGCAGCGCAGCGGCACGCTGGTGGCGCAGGGCGCATGCAGCTATTCGAGCAGCGAAGGCGGCGCCGTGTTCACGCTGGCCTCGGGCGGCGTGCTGCATGGCGGCGTGGCGGCGCCCTCGGGCGGCAGCTTTGCGCCGCTGCTGGCCTTTGCCAACACCTGGAACAACGCGGCCACGCCCACCGTGTTCAATCCGGTGGCGGTCATCGCCAACGCGCTGGGCGTGCAGCAGGCGGGCACCGGCGGCACGCCGGTGGGCCAGTCGGCCGCCGTGCGCCTGCGCAATGCCGGCACCTTCCAGTACTGCCGCGACCCGGCCACCGGCGGCGCCATGCTCTACGACGCCACCTGCACGCAGACCGAGAAGGGCTACATCAGCTGGTCGGCCGCGCGCGGCGCCTTCGATGTCTTCAGCACCTCGCCCACCGGCAGCGCCGTCACCACCGGCGGAACGCTGTCGGGCTCGATGGTGATCGGCATGGCCGGCGCCAGCCCGGTGCACCTGCACCTGGTGCGCGACGGCGGCACGGTCGGCATGCGCATCCTGTCGGCGCAGCAGACCCTGGCGGCCGGCACGGCGGACGGCAGCTATGCCGTGAGCAGCGCGCGGGGCGACAGCCGCACCGCCACCGTGGCCGGCACCAGCTTCAACCTGGGCGGCGCGGCGGCCACACTGGCCTACGACACGCCCGTGCTGGGCATGGCGCAGGCCGATGCCGGCCGGCCGGGCCAGCTCATCTTCAATGGCGGGGTCCTGGCCTTCGTGTCCGGCGACACGGCGCAGCCCGCGCTGGAAATCGGAGTCAGACACTGATGATGCGCAAGACAGCGTTTCGCCTTTGCCGCCCCTCGACCGCCACGCGTGTGCTGCTGGCCCTGGGTGCTGCTTCCCTCGTGCCGCTGGATGCCATCGGCCGCACGGACGCCGCCCCTGCCGCGCGGCTCGACACGGCGCCCAGAAGTGCCACCTGTCCGAAGGAAGTGCCTGCGGGCACCCGCTGCTTCAGCGGCGCCGACGGCGCGGGCGCCTTCTACTGGATCGCCATCCCGCAAGGCTGGCAGCGCCAGCAAGGCGTGCTGGTCATGCATGCGCACGGCGGCCCCGAAACGGGCGCGCCCGACGCCAAGCGCAGCGAGGCCGACCTCAAGCGCTGGGCCATCACCGTGAAGGCCGGACATGCCTGGGCCGGCTCCACCTACCGCCGCGGCGGCTACGGTGTGACCCTGGCGGCCGAAGACACCGAGCGCCTGCGCCAGCTCTTCGTGCGGCACTTCGGCCAGCCGCGCCGCACGCTGCTGCACGGGCAGAGCTACGGCGGCGGCGTGGCGGCCAAGGCGGCCGAGATGTACGCACCCGCACCCGGCCGCCCCAGCCCTTACGACGGCGTGCTGCTCACCAGCGGCGTGCTGGGCGGCGGCAACAGCGCGTACGAATTCCGCCTGGACCTGCGCGCGGTCTACCAGGCCGTGTGCCAGAACCATCCGCGCGCGGACGAACCGCAATACCCGCTGTGGCAAGGCCTGCCCAAGGATTCGAAGCTCACGCGCGAGCAGCTCGCAGCGCGGGTGAAGGAATGCACCGGCGCCGGCCTGCCGCGCGAGCAGCGAAGCAGCCAGCAGAACGCGAACATGGCCACCATCCTCGGCGCGGTGAAGATCCCGGAACGCTCGCTGCAGGGCCATCTGAATTGGGCCACCTGGCTGTTCCAGGACCTGGTGCAGGAGCGCCTGGGCGGCCGCAATCCCTTCGGCAACACCGGCGTGTTCTATCCCGGCCAGGTGAACGGCCAGCCGCTGGACGCGCAGGTGCTGCGCTACAGCGCCGACCCGCAGGCCCAGGGCGCACTGGCGGCCGACAGCCGCACCACCGGCCGCACGCGCCTGCCCACGCTCACGCTGCATGCCATCGACGACCCCACGGCCTTCGTCGAACTCGAGAGCGTGTACCGGGCGCAGCGCGAAGCGGCCGGCACCGCCGACCAGCTGGTGCGGGTGTTCAGCAGCGAACGCGAGCACAGCTATTTGAGCGACACCGAATACGTGGCGCTGTTCGACCAGCTGCTCGGCTGGATCGACCAGGGCGCCAAGCCCACGCCGCAAAGCGTGGCTCTGCGCTGCGATACCCTGAAGGCCCGCTTTGACACAGACAGCAAGAACGGCTGCCACCTGCGCCCCGCCTGGCAGCCCGAGCGGCTGGAGTCGCGCGTGCCGGCCCGGCTGCCGCACTGATTCCATTTCTTTCTCTTTTGAATTGACGGAGACACCATGAACAAGAACCTCTTCGCCCTGGCCGCCGTGGCCACCGCCGCCATCGGCGTGCTGGGCACCACCGCCCACGCCCAGAACTACCCGGACGGCAAGCCCATCACCATCGTCGTGCCCTTTGCCGCAGGCGGCCCCACCGACCGCGTGGCCCGCGACCTGGCCGAGGCCCTGCGCAAGCCGCTGGACGGCGTGAGCATCGTCATCGACAACGCCGCCGGCGCCGGCTCCACCATCGGCAACGCCAAGGTGGCGCGCGCCAAGCCCGACGGCTACACCCTGCTGGTCACCCACGTGGGCATGGCCACCACCCCGGTGCTGTACCGCAAGCTCACCTACAACTACGAGACCGACTTCGAGTACTTGGGGCTGATCAACGACGTGCCCATGACGCTGATCGGCAAGCCGCAGCTCGAAGCCAACAACTTCAAGGAACTGCGCGAGTGGATTTCCAAGAGCGGCGGCAAGGTCAACCTGGGCAATGCCGGCATCGGCTCGGCTTCGCACCTGTGCGGCCTCTTGTTCCAGAGCGAGCTCAAGGCTGAAATGACAACGGTCCCGTACAAGGGCACGGCCCCGGCCATTGCCGACCTGATCGGCGGGCAGATCGACCTCCTGTGCGACCAGACCACCAACACCACGGGCCAGATCGAGGCCAAGAAGGTCAAGCCCTATGCGGTGACGACCCTGAAGCGGCTGAACACGCCGGTGCTGAAAGACATTCCGACGCTGGATGAGTCGGGGCTGAAGAACTTCCAGGTGACGATCTGGCACGGCATGTACGCGCCCAAGGGCACGCCCGCGCCGATCCTGAAGAAGCTCAACGATGCGCTGAAGGTGGCGCTGAAGGACCCGGACTTCATCAAGAAGCAGGAAGGCCTGGGCGCGGTGGTGGTGGCCGACAAGCGCGTGGAGCCGGCCGAGCACAAGAAGTTCGTGCAGGCGGAAGTGGCGCGCTTCGGGCCGGTCATCAAGGCGGCGGGCGTGTACGCCGACTGACGCTGGAGCGAACCTGGCTGAACAAGCCGCCGCGCCTCCAAGGCCCGGCGGCTTTTTCTTTGATCAGCGTGCTTGGCTCAGCTGGGCGCGACGCATCTCGCCTTGCCGAGTGAACATCCATCCCGGGTACTCGGGCGGCAGCGCACTGACCTTGTCGAGCGCAGCCAGCTCCTCGGTCGACAGATCCACCTTGCAGGCCGCCAGGTTGTCGTCCAGCTGCTCGATGCGCTTGGCGCCCACGATCACGCTGGTCACCGCCTTCTGGTGCAGCAGCCAGGCCAGCGCAATCTGCGCCACCGACACGCCTTTGCGCTCGGCGATGCCCCGCATCACCTCGACGCAGTCGTAGGCGCGATCCTTGTTCACCGGCGGAAAGTCGAACACCGCGCGCCGGCTGCCGGCCGAAGCAACTTCGGGCACATGGCGGCCGAACTTGCCCGACAGCAGGCCGCCGGCCAGCGGACTCCACACCATCAGGCCCAACTGCTCGCTCTGCAGCATGGGCACCAGCTCGCGCTCCAGGTCGCGGCTGGCGATGGTGTAGTAGGCCTGCAGCGATTCGAAGCGCGCCAGGCCCAGGCGCTCGGAAATGCCGAGGGCCTTCATGATCTGCCAGGCCGCCCAGTTGGACACGCCCACGTAGCGCACATGGCCCTGGCGCACCAGGTCGTCCATGGCGCGCACCGCTTCCTCGATGGGCGTGGCCGGGTCGAAGGCGTGGATCTGGTAGAGGTCGATGTGGTCCAGCTGCAGCCGGGCGAGGCTCGCCTTCACGCCATCCATGATGTGGTAGCGCGACATGCCGCGCGAATTGGCGGCCTTGGTGCCGGTCTCGCCATATACCTTGGTGGCCACCACCACGTTCTCGCGCGGCACCTTCAGGTTCTTCAGCGCCTGGCCGGTGATGCGCTCGGACAGGCCCGCCGAGTACATGTCGGCGGTGTCGATGAAGTTGATGCCCGCGTCCAGCGCGCGGCCGATCAAACGCTCGGCATCGGCTTGCTGGGTGGTGCCGATCTTTCCCCAGAACTCGCCTTCGCCGCCGAAGGTCATGGTGCCCAGGCACAGCTCGGAAACGAAGAGGCCGGTGCGGCCGAATTTTTTGAGACGCATGAATGGATTTCCTTGTGGTTGGGTGGAACGACAGGTTCTTCTCTTTCAGCCGCCGGCGGCATCCTGCCGCATGCGCCGCATGTCGCGCGAAGGCGGCGCGCCGAACTTGCGTGCGTATTCGCGCGAGAACTGCGAGGCGCTTTCGTAGCCGACGTGGTAGCCGGCGCTGGTCGCGTCGGCGCCGTCCACCAGCATGAGGCGCCGGGCCTCCTGCAGGCGCAGGTGCTTCTGGAACTGCAGCGGGCTCATGGCCGTCACCGAGCGGAAGTGCCGGTGCAGCGACGAGCCGCTCATGTGCACGCTCGCCGCCAGCTGCTCGATCTTGAGCGGCTCGCGGTAGTGCGCGCGCAACCAGGCGAGCACCTCGGCAATGCGCGGGCCCTGCCCGTCGGGCATGCCGATCTGCGCCAGGCGCCAGCCCTCGGGGCCGGTCAGCAGGCGGTAGAGGATCTCGCGCTCCACCAGCGGCGCGAGCGCGGTGATGTCCGGCGGCGTGTCGAGCAGGCGCACCAGCCGCAGCACGGCGTCGGTCAGCGCCAGCGTGGTCGGCGCGGTGTACAGGGCGCGGGCGCAGCCTGCGGCCGCCTTGCGCGCAGCAGCCGGTGCATGGTCGATGTCGCGCATCAGCGCCGCCACCTCGCCCGGCGAAAAGCTCAGTCGCACGCACAGGTAGGGCGCCTCGGGCGAGGCGTCCATCACCTGGCTGGAGATGGGCATTTCCTGTGAGACGACGAGGTAGTCCTCGGCGTCGTAGATGGTCACTTCATCGGCCAGCAGCACCCGCTTGCGGCCCTGCACCGGCAGGCACAGGGCGGGCTCGTGCAGCGTGTGCGTCAACGCGCTGCACGAGGTGATGCGAAGCAGCTTGAGCCGCCCGATGGCCGTGGGATGCACGCCATCGCCCGGCGTCAGGCGCTGGATGCATGCCGCCAGCTCGGCACGCCGCAGCAGGATCTGGGTCGCCCCGTCGCTGCCGGGCAGCGCAGTGGCTGGGGTGTCTTTGTGGGTCAGCATGCCGCCAGCGTAGCGCCGGGGTGGCGTTGCGAGTCGCTCATGCCGCGCACTGTGCACGAACGGGCAAGAACTTGCGCGGATCGGGCAGGAAGGAAGGGAGAGAAAGGGGGTCAGCCGCCGATCACCAGCACGAAGCGCCGGCCGTCCAGCCCCGTGCATTGCCCCTGGCCGCTGCCGAAGGACGTGGAGAAATAGCACTCGATGACCTTGCTGCCGTCGGGCGAGCGCAGCAGGGCATAGCCACCACCGCCGTAGCCCGTGCCGGTGGACACGCCCACGCCGCCGAAGCCGCCGCCCCAGCTGCCGCCGCCCACGCCGACGCCCAGGCTGATGGGCGGCGGATTCCTGAAGGTGCCGGTGTAGCGCACGCCGTCGATCACCGCCTCGGCCGTGCCAGAAGCCGAGTTGTAGCTGCCGGGGTGGGTGCGGCCGTTTTCGAGCAGCTGCATCTGGCCGGCGCAGCCGGCGAGCAACAGCGCGCCGGCCGCGAGGGCCGCGAGACGAGCAGATCTGCGAGAGAGGATTACCTTCAGTGGCATGGCCGCACTATCGCGCAATTGGCCGCGTTGACAAAGCGAAAGTAGTACGTCCCGCGAGCCCGGCTGGACCGGCCCCGCCCGCTCAAGGACAATGCCCCGGCCGCCCCGAACCGGAGCCACCATGCCCACAGCAGAACAACGCCTCAAGGCGCTCGGCCTCACCCTGCCGCAACCGGTCAAGCCGCCGCCGGGCGTGGTGCTGCCCTTCCAGTTCGTGCGGGTCCACGGCCATCGCGCCTTCGTCTCGGGCCATGGCCCCACCAACACGGATGGTGCCCTCGCCAGGCCGCTGGGCAAGGTGGGCCGCGATCTGGACGTGGCGCAGGGCGCGGCGGCGGCGCGCCTGGTCGGCCTGGCCGTGCTGGGCAGCCTGCAGCGCGCGCTGGGCAGCCTGGACCGCATCACGGCCTGGACGCGCGTGTTCGGCATGGTCAACTCGGCGCCGGGCTTCAACCTGCAGCCGGCCGTCATCAACGGTTTTTCCGACCTCATCCTGGAGGTCTTCGGCCCCGAGGTCGGCGCGCATGCGCGCAGCGCCGTCGGCATGGCCGAGCTGCCCTTCGACATTCCGGTCGAGATCGAGGCCGAAGTCGAAATCCACCCCTAGTGCCTGCTAGCAGGAGAGCGAACACATGATCGACCGCGACAAGATGCAGAAGCTGCTGGGGCCCCTCTTCCCCGGCCTGATGGGCGTGGCGCTGGAAGAGCTGAGCCCCGAGCGGGTGCTGGCCAGCATGGACGTGCGGCCCGACCTGTGCACCGCCGGCGGCATCCTGCACGGCGGCGCCTACATGGCGTTTGCCGACACGCTGGGCGCCGTGGGCACCGTGCTCAACCTGCCGCCGGGCAAGAAGACCACCACCACCGATTCCAGCACCAAGTTCATCGCCGGCGCCAAGGTGGGCACCACGGTGCGCGGCGAAAGCGTGGCGCTGCACCGCGGCCGCACCACGCAGGTGTGGCAGACCTCCATCCGCAATGCCGAGGGCAAGCTCTGCGCGGTGGTGACACAGACCCAGCTGATACTGGACTGACCCTGGGCTGACAGACCGCGGCCTTCGGCTTGCTGCATGGCGACAACGCCACACAAGCCGTCTTTATCCCGTCACCCGCGGCGGGCATGCTCGCACGGCCAGGGTCCCGCGTGGACAATGGTTGTGCTTCATATCTATGTCCACCACCGAACTCATCCTGATCCGCCACGGCGAAACCGACTGGAACCGTGAGCTGCGCTTTCAAGGCCACATCGACGTCCCCCTCAACGACATGGGCCACGAGCAGGCCCGCCGCCTGGGCTTGCGCATGGCGCGCGAGCAGGCGCAGCACCTGGTCTGCAGCGACCTGATGCGCTGCCAGCAGACGGCGGCCCCCACCGCCTTGCAGCTGTCGTTGCCCGTGGCGCTGGACGCGGCGCTGCGCGAGCAGCATTTCGGCGCGGTGGAGGGCATGCGGGCCGACGAGATCCAGGCGCAGCATCCGCGCGCCTGGGAAGACTGGCTCAAGTTCCAGGAGCACCACGCCATGCCCGACGGCGAGTCGGCGCGGCAGTTCCACACGCGCATCATCGCGGCGCTGGCGAAGATCGCACAGGCCCACCAGGGGCAGACGGTGCTGGTGTTCACCCACGGCGGCGCGCTGGACATGGTGTGGCGCACGGCGCGCGGCCTGGGCCTGAACGGCCCGCGCCAGAGCGAGATCCCCAACGCGGGCTTCAACCGCATCCGCATCGCCGACCCGGCATCGCCGGAGCACATCGAGATCGTCGATTGGGCCGACACGCGGCATCTGGCCGACCTGCCGGCCCAACCCACCTACGACCAGAAGCGCTATGTGGTGGGCAAGCCCAGCGCCGCGTAGACAGCGTTGGTTTGACGCGCCAGCCGGCGCGATTCGGGCTGGGTGTTGAGCTGGCGCTGCAGCAGGCCTTGGGCGCTGGCCAGCCGCGAAGGCTCGCCGCTCCTGACCAGCGCATCGAGATACAGCTGCTCGAACAGGTCGCGCTGCGCGTGGCTGCCGCCAATTTCCACCAGGCGCGGCAGCGCGGTGCCCAGGCCGTCGATGGCACCGGACCAGTCGCCGCGCGCATGCGCCAGCAGCCCGCGCGCAGCCGGCACGCACACCCGTTCCCACGCCGCGCGCACCGACGGTGGCGCATTCGGCGCAAAGGCTTCGATGTTGCGCCGCAGCTCGTCCGCCTGCGGCCTGTCGGCACGCGCCAGGCCGTAGAGGTACTGCAGGTCCAAAAAGGGCAGCACCTGGTCGTGCGTGCGCACGGCGAGCCAGTCGGCCAGCTCGCGCCAGCGGGCCTCGCCCACCTCGATGCCCGCCAGCTCCAGCCGCGCCAGCAGCGACACCGCGCCGATCTGGTCCTGCGAGTAGCCTTTTTCCACGCCCCACGCATGCTGGTCATACACCGCCAGCGCCTCTGCATCGCGCCCCAGGTCGATGAGAAAGAGCGCCACATGCCACCAGTTGTGGGTGAGCATGAAGGAGTTCAGGCCCGTCCAGCTGTCGCTCACGCCTTGCATGAAGTCCAGCCCTTCGGACAGGCGGCCTTCGGTCAGCATCACATGGGCCAGCGCATGGTGGGCCCAGGGTTCCTTGCGGCACATGCCGATGGCGCGGCGGGCGCTTTGCTCGGCCTCGCGCATCAGGTGGCATTGCTCGTAGCCGAAGGCGGCCATGCCGTGCAGGTAGGGCACGTCGGCGGCCGCGGGCAGCGCGGCCAGGGCCAGGCGCAGCATGCCCGGGCAGTCGCCGGTGTTGAAGGCGTGGTACTGGCCCAGCTTGAGCGAGGCGAGGTCGCGCGGATATTCGCTCGCCTGCTCCTGGTGCAGCGCGACGGCGCGGCCGATGTCGCCCTCGGCCCAGGCGCCGATGGCCGCGATGAAGCGCTGCTCGCGCGGCGTGGCGCGTGCAGCGCCCTGTTGCGCGCGGCGCAGGAAGGGCAGGGCGTTGGGCAGCGCATCGCGCGACTCGGCGAACAGGTGCAGCGCGGCGCAGTAGGCCTGCACGATGGGGCTGTCGTCCTCAGCGGCGCGCAGCACATGGACGGCCCGCGCCTCGCTGGCGATGAACCCTTCCACGAAGTCGTTGACGGCGCCGAGGCTGGCGCCGTCGATGAGGCTGAGCGTGTTGCCGAGGCTGTCTTGCATGCGGCCTATTCTGCCGCTGCCTGCGGCCAAAGGAGCACTAGACGCCCGCCTGCTGGTGCCGGAACTCCTGCGTCCGGCCGCCGTAGCCGTAGGCCGCCGCGCGGGCGTCGATGAGGTAGACGTAGGACACCTCGTGCAGGTCGGGCCGCAGCCGCGCCATGGCGTCGAACACCGCCTTGAGGTAGCGCGCCTTCTCGCCCTTGGTGTTGGTCTCGTCGGTGATGCTGATGTCCAGGTGGAAGGCCGACTTGCCCAGCTCCGCCAGCGTCTGTCCGCCGATGAACCACTGGTCCGCGGGGATGTACTGCACAGTGGCGGCAATCACGGGCAGCTGCTTGCCCAGGATTTCCTGCGTGAGTGTGTTGACCTGCTCGACCACCTGGCGGGTGAGCCTGGCATCGGGCTGGCCGGAGAGATGGATCACGACGTGGGGCATGGTGTGCTCGCTTTCTTTCTGGATGTCGATGGGGTGATTTTTGGCGCAATCCATCCAAAGGAAAAGCGGGAAGATATGATGCTTGTCATCTGAAAAACAGATGGATTGAAAGCCGATGCCAAACCTCGACCTCGACCAGGTGCGCACCTTTCTCTCGGTGCTCGAAGCCGGCAGCCTCACGGCCGCGGCGCCGCGCGTGTTCCTGTCGCAATCGGCGGTGAGCGAGCAGATGCGCAAGCTGGAGGAATGCGTCGGCCAGAGCCTGCTGGCGCGCAGCAAGGCCGGCGTGCAGCCCACTGCGGCGGGCGAGCGGCTGCGCGTGCATGGGCAGCGGCTGGTCGCGCTGGCCGACGAGGCGCTGCGCGACCTGCGCGGCGAGTCGCTGCAGGGCGAACTCCGGCTGGCGGTGACCGACTACTTCCGCCCTGGCGCGCTGGCGCGACTGCTGGCACGGCTGGCACAAAGCCATCCGCACATGCGCCTGAACGTCACCATCAGGAAAAGCAGCGAGGTGGAGGCCATGCACGCGCGCGGCGAGATCGACATCGGCCTGTCGATGCGCGTGGCCGACGCTGCGGCGCGGTCCTCCTTGCCCAAGCCGCTTCGCCGCGAGCCCCTGGCGTGGATGGCGGCGCCCGGCTGGCAGGCACAGCTGCGCGGCGAGCCCCTGCCGCTGCTCGTGCTGACCGACGGCTGCTCGCTGCGCCAGTTCACCGAGCAACTGCTTCAGAAGCGCCGCGTGAACTACCGGGTGGCGCATGTGGCATCCGGCGTGGCGGGGCTTCAGTCGGCGCTGGCCGCGGGGCTGGGCGTGGCTTGCCTGAACGAATCGGCGCTGGCCGAGGGTGTGGGCCTGCTTGCACCGCCCCATGGGCTGCCGGCGCTGCCGCGCGTGGACTTCCATCTGTTGGCGCCGCGGCGCGGCGAGGCCGAGCTGGTGACGCGGGTGCGGGAGCTACTGGCGCAGGAGCTGCGTTAAGGGGAGAGGCACAGGCCCGTCACGCCGCCCTGGAGGCCGGAATCACCGCGCCGAGCGCAAAGTCCACCAGCCGCAGCCAGGTCTCTTCCAGCTTCATGATGTTGTGGTGGTCCGAGCTCGGAATGGTCTCCACGCTCACCGGCGTGGGCCAGGCGTCGATGAGGCGCTGCGAGTGCTCGTGCGGCACCACCACGTCCTGCTCGGCCAGTAGCACCTGCGTCTTGGCCGCCACTTCCTTGCTGTGCTCCAGCGAGTTGAAGCGGTGCCGCATCAGCAGCGACAGCGGCACCAGCGGAAAGCGCAGCTTCACAACTTCCAGCAGCGAGTCGTAGGGCGTCACCAGCTGCAGGCTGGCGAATTGCTGCTGGCCGGCCGCCAGCTGGATGGCCACGCCGGTCCCCAGGCTGCGGCCGACGATGTGCAGGCGTGCATTCGGGAAGGCCTTGCGCAAATGGCTGGCCAGGCGCCGCGCGTCCTGCACCGAAGCGATCTCGGACGGATGCCCTTCGGAATCGGCCACACCCCGGTAGTTGACCGCCGCGAAGCCGAAGCCCTCGGGCAGCCAGTGCAGCGCCTGCGCGGTGGCCCGCACGTCCTCGCCGCGGCCGGCGAAGTACACGAACAGGTCCTGCAGCGCCTCTTCGCCCTGCGGGTGGTAGACGTAGCCGCGCACCATGCCGCCCGGCACGACGTGCGAATAGGTGGAGAAGGCATCCGACAGATGCACCACCGGCAGCTTGCGGGCGTTGAACAGCATCGGCCCCTGGCGCAGGGCCAGCAAGGTCCAGTAGGCCGCGAAGCTGCCGACGGTGGCGGCCGACGAGTACAGCGCGAGGCGAAAGGCCTGGGACTGGACCTCGGGCCTGCCCAGCGCCTGCCTCAGGCGTCTTCCGGCTCCGGCCATGGATGCTGTGCTCCCCGGATCTGCTCGAAGGCGCGGGCCACGCGCAGCACGCCCAGGTCGTCGAAGCGCTGCCCCGCGATCTGCAGGCCGATGGGCAGGCCCGTGCTGCTGTAGCCGCAGTTGATGGACGCAGCCGGCTGCTCCGACATGTTGTAGGGCACGGTGAAGCCGATGTGCTCCAGCGGCCGCAGCGGGTCGTTGGTGGGCGAGGGCAGCTCGGCCGCCGCCGGCAGGTTGGGCGCCGTGGGCGAGATCACGTAGTCGAAGCGTGCGCAGGCCTGCACCGTGGCCACGCGCGTGATGTGGAACTGGCTGAAGGCGCGGAACACATGCTCGCCGCTGAACTCGGCCGCGCTCTCGGCCCACTGGCGGATGTAGGGCAGCACCTTCGCGCGCTGGTCGGAGCGCAGGGCCTTCATGTCGACCAGCGAGCGCATGCGCCAGAGGTGGTCCATGCCGTCGAGCATGGCTTGCGACATGAAGGGCTGCATCGGCTCGATGATGGCGCCGGCCTCTTCCATGCGGCGGGCGGCCTGCTCGACCGCCTCGCGCACCTCGGGCTCCACGGCCAGGCCGCAGCCGGCATCCAGCAGCAGCCCGATGCGCAGGCCGCGCAGATGGCCGGGCTCCACGTCGAAGTCCTGCCAGGCAATGTCCTGGGGCGGCAGGTTCATGCTGTCGCGCGCATCGGGCCTCGCGAGCACCTGCATGGCCAGCGCCGCGTCCGAGACGGTGCGCGTCATCGGGCCGGCGGCGCGGCCCATGTAGGGCGGATCGATCGGGATGCGGCCCAGGCTGGGCTTGAGCGTGAAGATGCCGCACCAGCTGGCCGGCAGGCGCAGCGACCCGCCGATGTCGGTGCCCAGGTGCAGCGGGCCGTAGCCCGCGGCGGCGGCTGCACCCGCGCCGGCACTGGAGCCGCCCGGCGTGCGGCTCAGGTCCCACGGGTTGCGCGCCAGCCTGTGAAAGCTCGACAGGCCCGAGGACAGCATGCCGTAGTCGGGCATGGTGGTCTTGGCGAAGAAGACGGCACCTGTTTCCTTCAGCCGCGCGGCCGGCGGTGCGTCCGCGGCGGCCGGCACCAGGTCGACAGCCGCGGTGCCTGCGGGCAGCGGGTCGCCGCGCGTGGCGATGTTCTCCTTGATGCTGACCGGCACGCCGTCCAGCGGACCCAGCGGCGCACCGCGGCGCCAGCGCGCCTCGGAGGCCTGGGCCTGCTCCAGTGCGAAGTCTGGGCGCAGCAGCCAGGTGGCTTGCAGCTTGTCTTCCCAGCTCTCGGCGCGGTCGAGCACCGACTGCATCACCTCGACCGGTGACAGCACCCCCTGGGCATAGCCGCGGACCAGCTCCGCGACCCCCAGCGCATACAGCTTGCCGCTCTTCACCAGCTCATCGTCGACAGGTCGTTGCAGAAGATCGGCATGGCCGTCCACAAACCCTTGACGCCCTTCTTGGCCACGGTGGGGAACTGAGGCTGGTACAGGAAGCCGTTGGCGGCGTCCTGGGCAAGCACCTTCTGCGCATCGCCGAGCAGCTTGTTGCGCTCGGCTTCGCTGCCGGTGCTCTTGATCTTGTCGAACAGGGCGGTGAATTCCTTGGACTGGTAGCCCCAGTAGTAGTCGGGCTTGGCGTAGTTGCCCAGGTCGAAGGGCTCCACGTGCGAGACGATCGAGAGGTCGTAGTTGTGCGCGCCGCCATAGGTGTTGGCCAGCCACTGCGCCCATTCCACGTTCTGGATCTTCACGGTGATGCCGATCTTGGCCAGCTGCGCCGCGATCACTTCGCTGCCTTGGCGGGCGTACGGCGGAGGAGGCACCGTCATGGTCAGCTCCAGCGGCGTCTTGACGCCGGCTTCGGCCAGCAGCTTCTTGGCCTTTTCGAGGTCGAACGGGTTGATGCCGGTGGTGTCGACATAGCCCGGCGCGCCGGGAACATAGTGGCTGCCGATGGGCACGCCGAAGCCGTCGGCCGCGCCGGCGATCACCGCCTTGCGGTCGATGGCCGCCAGGATGGCGCGGCGCACGCGCACATCGTCCAGCGGCTTCTTCTTGTTGTTGATGGCCAGGATGGTCTTGGCGCGCGAGCCGCCCAGAATCACCTGGAACTGCGGGTTGGCCTTGAACTGCGGCACCACGCGCGTGCCGATGCGCTGGAAGGCGTCCACGTCGCCGGCCAGCAAGGCGGTGGCCTGGGCCGCCGTGTCGGAAATGAAGCGGAAGGTCACGCGCTTGAGCTTGATGGCCGAGGCGTTGCGATAGCCGTCCCACGCGCCGAGCACGAGCGACGAGCCCTTGACCCAGTTCTGCAGCGTGTAGGGACCCGTGCCCACCGGCTGCGTCGCAGCGGCGTCGGCGGACTTTGGCTCCATGATCACGGCCGTGGCCTGGCCCAGCAGGAAGGGCAGGTCGGGGTCGATCTCCTTGTTGATCAGCACCACGGTGTAGTCGTCGGCCACCTGCGTGCTCAGGTTGGCGAAGGTGCGCTTGTCCTTGTTGGTGCTCTTCTCGCCGCCGGCCCGGTCGAAGGAGAACTTGACGGCCTGTGCGTTGAAGGGCTCGCCGTTCTGGAACTTGACGCTGCGGCGCAGTTTGAAGGTGTAGGTGCGCAGGTCGGGCGAGACCTCCCAGCTCTCGGCCAGCAGCGGCGTGACCTTGCCGTCGGCATTGATCTTGGTGAGCGTCTCGAAGACGTTGTAGAGCACGATCTCGCCGATGGCCGACGCGGCATTCGCGGTCGGGTCCAGACCCGGCGGCTCCAGCGCCATTCCCAGCACCATGGCGCTCTTGTTGGCCTGCGCAAAGGCGCTGGGCACGGCCAGCGGCAGGGTGCCGAGCGCGGCAGTGGTCAGGAGGGTGCGGCGTTTCAACATGACGTGTAGCTCCAGAACGGGGGAATTAAAGGTTGGAAACAATAACGTTACAACAACTCAAGCCAGCACGGGCGGCTCGGCGCGCGGCACGGCGGCGAGAAGGGCCTGCGTGTAGGGATGCTGCGCATGCGCGAAGAGCTGCGACGGTGCGCCGCGCTCCACCACCAGGCCGCGGTGCAGCACGCACACCTCGTCGCACAGGTGGTTCACCACCGCCAGGTCGTGGCTGATGAGCAGGTAGCTGACGCCGAACTGCTGCTGCAGGTCCTGCATGAGGTTGAGCACCTGCGCCTGCACCGACACGTCGAGTGCGCTCACCGGCTCGTCGGCCACGATGAGCTTGGGCCGCGTGATGAGGGCGCGTGCAATGGCAATGCGCTGGCGCTGGCCGCCGGAAAACTCGTGCGGGTACTTCTGCAGGTCGGTGCTGCGCAGGCCCACGGAGGCAAGCGACTCGGCCGCGCGTTCGCGCTGTTCGGCGCGCGAGCTGCCGGATGGACCGGCGAGGGCGGCCAGCGGCTCGGCCACGATGCGCTCCACCGTCTGGCGCGGATCGAGCGAGCCGTACGGGTCCTGGAACACCATCTGCACGTCGCGCCGGGCCAGGCGCAGTTCGTCCCTGGGCAGGCGGTGCAGGTCGCGGCCCAGCAGCTTGACGCTGCCGGCGGTGGGGTGGTCCAGCGCCATCACCAGCCGTGCGATGGTCGACTTGCCCGAACCCGATTCGCCCACGATGCCCAGGCTGCGTCCGGCCTCGAGCGAGAAGCTCACACCGTTGAGCGCCTTCACTTGCGGCGCTGTCGCGAACAGGCTCTCGCGCGGCAGGCTGTAGTGGCGCACCAGGTCGGTGACTTGGAGAAGCGGGGCGGTGGTGCTCATGTCTGGACTCCCTCTCCCTCCGGGAGAGGGTTGGGGTGAGGGCATGCGGCGTCCCGAACCGCGTCCAGGCGAATGCAGCGCACTTCATGGCTCTGCGCAAGCTGCGTGGCCTCGGGCCGGGTGCTGTGGCAGGCGTCGGCCGTGAAGGCGCAGCGGCCCGCGAAGGGGCAGCCGGGCGGCAGGTCGACCAGCTCGGGCACGCTGCCGCGGATGGTCGCCAGCCGCTGGCCGCGCGGCGCGTTCAACGCGGGTCGCGCGGCAAAAAGGCCCTGCGTGTAGGGATGCTCGCGATCGGCAAACACGGCGGCGGTGGGCCCGCTCTCGACGATGCTGCCGCCGTACATCACCAGCATCTTCGACACGCTCTGCGCGATCACGCCCAGGTCGTGCGAGATGAGGATGAGGGCCATGCCGCGCTCGGCCACCAGGCCCTGGATGAGTTCCAGGATCTGCTTCTGGATGGTCACGTCCAGCGCGGTGGTGGGCTCGTCCGCAATCAGCAGGTCGGGGCCGCAGGCCAAGGCCATCGCAATGCCGATGCGCTGGCGCTGCCCGCCCGAGAACTGGTGCGGATAGGCGTCCAGGCGCGAGGCGGCGTCGGGAATGCCCACGCGGTCGAGCAGGGCCAGGGCTTCCTTGCGCGCATCGGCGGCGGACAGGCCCCGATGCAGGCGCAGCGGCTCGCTCACCTGGCGCGCGATGGTGTGCACCGGGTTCAGCGCCGTCATCGGCTCCTGGAAGATCATGCCGATGCGGTTGCCGCGGATGCGGCACATGGCCTGCTCGGGCAGGCCCACCAGTTCCTGGCCGTCGAAGCGGATGCTGCCACTCACCTTGGCCGTGGCGGGCAGCAGGCCCATCAGCGACTGGACGGTGATGGATTTGCCGCAACCCGATTCGCCCACGATGCCCAGCGTTTCGCCGCGCGCGAGGTCGAAGCTGATGCCGCGCACCGCCTCGGCGGGTCCGCGCTGCGTCTGCAGCCGGATGTGCAGGTCGTTGACTTCTAGCAATGCCATGCGATCTTGAGTTCGATGAATCCGTTGCGACGCGCCTGATCCGCGCTTGCGACGGCGCGGCAGAGGCCCGGTCCAGGGCACCCGCGGAACCGGCTTTGCCGGGCCGCTGGGTGCGCCCCCAGAGAGGGGGTCGGCGGACCTGCGAAGCAGGGGAGCCTGGGGGTGAGCATCATCTCGCTCTTGCAAGGCGCGGATCGAGCAGGTCGCGCAAGCCGTCGCCCAGCAGGTTCAGGCCCAGCACCGCGAATGCAATCGCCATGCCGGGGAAGACGGCCAGCAGCGGCGCCTGCCACATCATGGTCTGCGCCTCGGCCAGCATCCGGCCCCACGAGGGCTGCGGCGGCTGCGTGCCCAGGCCCAGGTACGACAGGGCGGCCTCGGCCAGGATGGCAATGGCGAAGCGGATGGTGCTTTGCACGATCAGCACCGCCGAAATGTTCGGCAGCACGTGCTGCAGGGTGATGGCGAAGGCGCCCTTGCCGCAGGCCCGCGCCGCCGCCACGTATTCGCGCGACCACACCGCGTTGGCCGATGCGCGCGCAATGCGTGCGAAGGTGGGGATGTTGTAGATGCCGATGGCGATGATCGCGTTGACGATGCCGGGGCCGAACACCGCGGTCATCATGATGGCCGACAGGATGGCCGGGAATGCCAGCGTGAAGTCCGACAGGCGCATGACCGCTTCCTCGACCCAGCCGCGCCGCGCGGCCGCCAGCAGGCCGAGCGCGGTGCCGACGACCAGGCCGATGCCCACGGCGATCAAGCCCACCAGGATCGAGGCGCGCGCGCCCACCAGCAGCAGCGAAGCCACGTCGCGTCCGAAAACATCGGTGCCCAGCCAATGCGTGCTGCTGGGCCCCTGCAGCTTGTTGGCCATGTCCATCTCGTAGGGCGACCAGGGCGTCCAGACATACGAGACGGCGGCGGCGAGGATCAGCAATGCGCTGAGCACGGCGCCGATGACGAAGCTGCGGTGGTGCATCGCACGGCGCCAGAAGCCGGGCAGTTGCGGCGTGGAAGTGGAGGGGAGGCTGACGGGAAGGCTGCTCATCTCGAACCGATCAGATATCGCTGGCCTTGAGGCGCGGGTCGATCAGGGCGTAGGTCACGTCGACGACGAAATTGACGATCACCACCATCGCGGCCAGCAGCATCACGCAATTGCGCACCACGATGAGGTCGCGGTTGCTGATGGACTGGAAGATCAGTTTGCCCAGGCCCGGCAGGTAGAACACGTTCTCGACCACGATGGTGCCGGCCAGCAGTTCGGAGAACTGCAGGCCCATCACCGTCACCACCGGGATCATGGCGTTGCGCAGCACATGGCCCCAGAGCACGGCGCGCTGCGACACGCCCTTGGCGCGCGCGGTGCGCACGAAGTCTTCGCGCATCACCTCCAGCACGGCCGAGCGCGTGATGCGCGCCAGGATGGCCGCCTGCACCACCGCCAGCGACAGGGCGGGCAGCAGCAGGGCCTTGATGCCCGGCAGGATGCCCTCGCTCCAGCCGTCGAAGCCACCGGCCGAGAACCACTGCAGCTCCACCGAGAACACCAGGATCAGCAGGATGGCGAACCAGAAGTTGGGAATGGCGATGCCCACCTGCGTGAGGCCCATCAACCCCACGTCGCCCATCCTGTTGTGCTTGGCCGCCGCCGTCACGCCGACGATGAGCGCGAGCACCGTGGTCAGGACCATGGCCATCAGGGCCAGCGGGATGGTGAGGGCGAGCCGCTCCAGGACCAGGTCGACCACCGGCGAACCATACGCGTAGCTGTTGCCCAGGTCGCCCGTGAGCAGGCCGCCGACCCAGTGCCAGTAGCGGGTCCAGGCCGGCTGGTCCAGCCCGAGCTTGGTGGCCAGCGCCGCCACCGCGTCGGGCGAGGCGTCCGCGCCCATCAGCATCTGGGCGGCGTTGCCGGGAAGGATCTCGAGGACCAGGAAGACGATGACCGAGGTACCAATCAGGGTGGCGATCAGCGTCAGGATGCGCTTGAACAGGAACAAACTCATAGGGCGGGCCGCAGCATAACCCGTGCCGGCAATGAGTGTGAGCGCGTGTCACCCTATGTCGCCCTTGGGGCTTTGGCAGCGCGCGGCGGCGAACCGACGGGACCGGCGGGATAATCCACCCATGGCCCTCATGATCACCGACGAATGCATCAACTGCGATGTGTGCGAGCCGGAGTGCCCCAACGACGCGATCTACATGGGCGAGGAGATCTACGAGATCGACCCGCGCAAGTGCACCGAATGCGTGGGCCACTTCGACGAGCCGCAATGCGTGCAGATCTGTCCCGTCGCGTGCATTCCCGTGAACCCGGCCCACGTCGAGACGCGCGAGACGCTGTGGCAGAAGTTCGAGCGGCTGACGGCCGCCAAGGCGCAGCGCGAGAAGGCCAAGCAAGCCGAAGGTGCCGGGCCCGAGGCGCCGCCGTCGGCGGTTTGACCAGGGCGCTGGCGGACTACCGCTTCTTCTTCGTCTTCTTCTTGTCGCCCGGCTGGGTCGACGGGTCGGCATAGGTGGCGACGAACTCGTCGGGCCTGCTCGGCCTCGCATTCCTTTTCTTCTTCTCAGGCTTGGCGACGCGTGCCGATGGCGAGGCGCCGCTTGCCTCGGCTGCGGGCGGGCCGATCACCAAGGCCTGGCGCGGCTTCGACTCGAGTTCCAGCCGCTCGCGCTGCATGCGGTCGGCCGCCGCCTGGTCGCGGCGCGTGTCGGCATCGCGCTGACTGCGATCCTCTGCCGAGGGCTGCGCATGTGGAGCGTCCAATCGCGTTCCGCCGTCGCAGGGCGTGTCCGAATAGCTATTGCCGCAGCGCCAGATGCTGCCCGGTGCCGCAATCGAAGTTGTTGAATGGGTGGCGACCACGCAGGCGAGCGCGATCCCAAGCGGTGACAGCCGCGGCATGCATTCCTCCCTCTCCTTTTTCTGGAATGCCGCTAGTTTGCCGCCGCTTCGCTCCCTTCCCCCGGTTCCTTGCGCGGCGGCTTGGGCCGCGGGGGCTTGCTGGTGTGAATTAGTAGCGTGGCCTTGTCCATTTCGCCGGCCACCAGCGCCGGCACGGCCTTGAGGGTTCGCACGATGGCCTCGTCGATGGCCTCGCGATGCTCGCGCAAGGGCTTCTTCAAGACCCAGCCGACCACCTCCGACTTGGCGCCGGGATGCCCGATGCCCAGGCGCAGCCGCCAGTAGTCGCCGGTGCCCAGTTGCGCATGGATGTCGCGCAGGCCGTTGTGGCCGGCGTGGCTGCCGCCGAACTTGAGCTTGGCCTGGCCCGGCAGCACGTCGAGTTCGTCGTGCGCGACCAGGATCTCCTCGGGCGCAATTTTGAAGAAGCGCGCCAGCGCCGCCACCGACTTGCCCGAGAGGTTCATGAAGGTCTGCGGCTGAAGCAGCCACACGCTCTGGCCGCCGACATTGGCGCGGGCCGCGAAGCCGTGGTAGCTGCGCTCGGGCACCAGCGACACCTTGAGATCGCGCGCCAGCGCGTCGATCCACCAGAAGCCGGCGTTGTGCCGCGTGGCCTCGTACTCAGGGCCTGGATTGCCCAGGCCGACGAACAACTTGATCATGCGCAATTATGAAACCCCACGCTCATCACTTCGTGTATCGCTGCCCCCGAGGGGGCGCTCAGCGCCCTTCGGGCGGCCGGGCGTGCGCTGATCGGAAAGCCAAAGAAAAACGGCCCGCAAGGCGGGCCGTTTGCTGCAAATCGCGTTGCTCGAACGCCGATTACTTCTTGCCCTTGGCGGGCTTGGCGGCCGGGGCAGCGGCTTCGGCGGCAACGCCTTCGGCAGCGGGGGCAGCTTCTTCTTCCACGCGCGGAGCCACGGCGGACACCACCACGGGGTTCACCTTGTTGCCGTGCGGCACGTACTTCACGCCCTTGGGCAGCTTCAGGTCCTTCACGGTCAGCGTGGCGCCGTCGGTCAGCTTCGACAGGTCGACTTCGATGAACTCGGGCAGGTCAGCCGGCAGGCAGCTGATTTCGAGTTCGGTGATCACGTGGTTGACCAGGTTGTGCTGCAGCTTGACGGCGTCCGACTCTTCCTCGCCCTTGAAGTGCAGCGGGATCTTGGCGTGCAGGCGGGTCTTGGCGTCCACGCGCTGGAAGTCGACGTGCTGCACCAGCTGCTTGAACGGGTGGTATTGCACATCGCGCAGCAGGACCTTGCTCACGCTGCCGCCCAGTTCCATCTCGAGGATGGACGAGTGGAAGGCTTCCTTCTTGAGGGCGTGCCACAGCGCGTTGTGATCGAGTTCGATCAGTTGCGGCTGGACCTCGCCACCGTAGACGATGCCGGGCGTCTTGCCCGAGATGCGCAGACGGCGGCTCGCACCCGTACCCTGCTTGGCGCGCTCAAAAGCGACGAATTTCATAGCTGACTCCTTGAGACGCCGACCGCGACCAGTGCGGCGCCGATTGAAAAAGGGCTCTCTTGAAGAGAGCCCGCTCTTGGTTCGAACCGGGCCTTAGAAAAGATTGTCCTGGTCCGAAAACAAACTCATGACCGAATCGCCCTTGGCGATGCGCTGCACCGTCTCGGCGATCAGCGGCGCCACCGACAGCTGGCGGATCTTGCTGCAGCCGTTCGCGCTGTCGGACAGCGGGATGGTGTTGGTCACCACCACTTCGTCCAGTGCCGACTGCGTGATGCGCTCGATGGCCGGGCCCGAGAAGATGGGGTGCGTGCAATACGCATAGACCTTCTTCGCGCCGCGCTCCTTGAGCACCTCGGCCGCCTTCACCAGCGTGCCGGCGGTGTCGATCATGTCGTCCATGATCACGCAGTTGCGGCCGTCGATTTCGCCGATGACGTTCATCACCTCGCTCACGTTCGCCTTGGGGCGGCGCTTGTCGATGATGGCCAGGTCGGTGTTGAGCTGCTTGGCCAGCGCACGGGCGCGAACCACGCCGCCCACGTCGGGCGAGACCACGATCAGGTCTTCGTAGTTCTTGGCGCGCAGGTCGCCCAGGAGCACCGGCGAGGCATAGATGTTGTCGACCGGAATGTCGAAGAAGCCCTGGATCTGGTCGGCGTGCAGGTCCATGGTCAGCACGCGGCTCACGCCCACGGTCTGCAGCAGGTTGGCCACCACCTTGGCCGAGATCGGCACGCGGCTGGAGCGCGGGCGGCGGTCCTGGCGGGCGTAGCCGAAGTAGGGGATGACGGCGCTGATCCGCTCGGCCGATGCGCGCTTGAGCGCGTCGACCATGATCAGCAGTTCCATCAGGTTTTCGTTGGTCGGGGCGCAGGTGGACTGCACCACGAAGACGTCGCGGGCGCGGACGTTCTGGTTGATCTCGACAGTGACCTCGCCGTCGGAGAATCGGCCGACGCGGGCCTGGCCCAGCGTGGTTCCGAGGTTCTGCGCAATTTCGGCGGCAAGCCCGGGGTTGGCGTTGCCGGTGAAAACCATGAAATCAGGATGTGGAGCCTGCATGCGTGCGTCCCGGCGAAACGAAAAGGGCCCCAACCGGGTTGCTTGGGGCCTTTCTTGGGTTTGACGACCTATCGAGAAAATTTGGCAGGGGAGAAAGGATTCGAACCTTTGCATGCTGGAATCAAAATCCAGTGCCTTAACCAGCTTGGCGACTCCCCTACACGGGACACCGGAACAATTTCCGGCGACCTATGAATTGTCGCTGTCTGCCCACCCAGCCAGGGGATGGACCGACAAATTCTTGCATTGACGAACCGACCAGCCTTGCGGCGCATCGGACAAGTCCGCTTCATGCGATTTTGCGGCGTTCAGTGCAAATACGGCACTGCCCGAACCGGTCATTCTGGCTTGCAAGCCTTTGGTGCCGAGCCAGTCGATGGCCTGGGTAACCGCGGGGCAAAGCCTTTGAGCAACCGGCTGCAGGTCGTTGCGCCCGAAGCCGAACATTTGCTCAGCCTCTTGTGCACTACATGCAGCAAAGCCAGAGATTGTAGCAGGCTTTGTAGCGCGTTCGAGGTCCGGCGAAAGAAAAATTGATTTTGTGTCCAGACCCTGGTCGGGCTTGGCCACCACGACCTCGGCCGCAGGCAGCTCGATCGGCGTGATGAGCTCGCCGATGCCTTCCACCCACGCATTGCGGCCGTGCAGGAAGAAGGGCACGTCCGCGCCCAGCGCGAGCCCCACCTTTTCCAGCGCGGGCAGCGGCAGGCCGAGCTTCCACAGGCGGTTGAGCGCCAGCAGGCAGGTGGCCGCATCCGACGAGCCGCCGCCCATGCCGGCCTGCGCGGGAATGTGCTTGGCCACGCCGATGTGCGCCCCCATGCCCGCAGGCGCCAGGGCCTGCAGCGCACGTGCGGCGCGCAGCACGAGGTCGTCGGGCGGCAGTTCGGTGGTGAGGTCTTCGCGCGAGAGCTGGCCATCGGTGCGCAGCTCGACATGAAGGGTGTCGCACCAGTCGATCAGCATGAACACCGACTGCAGCAGGTGGTACCCATCGGCGCGGCGGCCGGTGATGTGCAGGAAGAGGTTCAGCTTGGCCGGCGCTGGCAGGTCGTAGATTGCCTTCATTGCGCTTGTTCGAACACGATGCGCAGGTCAGCCGCGGGTGCGGGCGACTCGCGCAAGGCCTGCAGCCGGCCCGTGGAAATCTGGCTCAGGTCGGCGCGCCAACCCGGCACGTTCTGCTGGCGCCCGTCCAGCCAGCCGAAGAGCGCGTCCAGCGGTATGGCCGCGCCGGTGGCGGCCTCGATCATCATCTCCGCGGAGTCGAACTGCCGGATGTCCGAGCCGCTTTGCAGCGTGGCCTGGCCGGGCGACCAGCGTGCCACGCCCAGCGTGCTGCCGATGGGGCTGGTGAGCTGCAGCTGGCCGGCATTCGCATTGCCCTGCAGGTCGAAGAAGGCCGAGAAGCTTTGAGGCGGTGCGCTGTCCACGCGCAGCGACATGCGGCCGCTCCAGTGGCCCGCTGCCGAGCCTGCGGGCGCCGCGGCGCCGCCGCCAACGCTGGCACAGCCCGCCAAGGTGGCCAGCAGCGCGGCCGTGCCGGCCGCCAGCGCCAGGCGCCGCGCGATCGTCACGGCTTGACGCGCAGGCGCTTGAGGGTCTCCTGCAGCGTTTCGTTCTCGGCGTCGGCCTGCACGGCTTCCTTCCAGATGGCCATGGCGCGGTCGCGCTGGCCGGACACCCACAGCACCTCGCCCAGGTGCGCGCCGATCTCGGGGTCGGGCCGCTGCTTGTAGGCAGCCTCCAGGATGCGCGTGGCCTCCTGCGTGTTGCCCATGCGGAATTCGACCCAGCCCAGGCTGTCGGCAATGAACGGATCGTCCGGCGCCAGCTGCACCGCCTTCTGGATGAGCGTGCGCGCCTCGTCCAGCCGCAGCTTCCGATCGGCCAGCGAATAGCCCAGTGCGTTGTAGGCGTTCTGGTTGTCCGGCTTCATGGCGATCAGGCGGCGCAGCAGGCGCTCCATTTCGTCCATGCGGTTGAGCTTTTCGGCCACCATGGCCTGGTCGTAGATCAGGTCGGCATCGTTGGGGGCGGCTGCGCTGGCCTGCGCCAGCAGATCGTAGGCCTCCTGGTAGTGCTTGGTGTCGCGCAGCAACTGCACTTCGGCCAGCAGCTTCTGACGCCGCTGGTCGGCGGTGGCGGAGGGCAGCGCGCGGATGACCTGGCGCCCCTCTTCCAGCTTGCCCTGGCGGGCCAGCAGCGCGGCGCGGCGCAATTGGGTGGCGGTGAGGTCGTCGGGGTTGTCGATCTTGGCCAGCCAGTTTTCGGCGGCCGAATAGTCCTTGCGGCGCTCGGCCGTTTGCGAGAGGACGAAGTAGGCCTGCGTCATGCCGGAGCTGCGCTCGTCGCCATCCTGCTGCTTCTCCGCCAATGCAAGGTATTTCTTGACCGACTTCTCCGCTGCCGCGTCCTGCTTGGCCTGGGCCTGGAGGCTGCCCAGCAGCAGCCAGGGGTCGGGCAGGTCGGGATTCTGGCGGGTCAGGGTCGACAGCTGGCTGCTTGCCTCGGCGTAGCGACGGTCCTGCGCCAGTTCGCGGGCGTAGCCCATTCGCACGCCGGGGCTGGCCTTGGGGTTGTCGAGATAGGTCTTGATCAGCCCTTCGGCATCGGCCTGGTTGGCATCCATCAACTCGAGCGCCAGGATGGCCGGCGCTTCGCCGGCAGGGTCGGCCTGCAGGCCTTTACGGGCCGCTTCCAGGGCGCCGGCGTTGTCTTCGGCCGCCAGCCGCACACGGCCGATGGCTGCCCAGGCGGGCGCCGCCATGGCGGGCGTCTTCAGTTCTTCGGACAGGGCCTGCTCGACCACCGAGGCGGCCAGTTTCTTGTCGCTGGCTCGCGCGTAGTTGCGCGCAATCACGTTCATCAGCACCGGTTTCTCGACCTGGGGCGTGGCGGCCAGCTCGGCCCGCAGCGGCTCCACGGTTTCGGACAGCCGGTTGAGGGCGATGAGGATCTGCAGCTCCAGCCGCCTGGCGTCGCGCGAATCGGGAATGGCCTGCTTCCAGGCCCGCGCCGCCGCCAGCGCCGCGTCGCCGGAGCGCGACTGCAGCGCGATCTCGGTGGCACGCTGGAACAGTTGCGGATCGCGCGTGCGCCGTGCCGAATCGAGCAGCAGGGTGTAGCTGGTGCCCGGATCGCCCGTGCGCAGCGTCAACTCGCCCACCAGCACTTCATAGAAGATCTGGGCCGTCATGGCCGAGGGCACGGCCGGGCTTTCGGTCTTGGGGGGCGGAGCGCTCGGCGGCCCCAGGGGAGCGGCGACTGGGGAGCCGGGGGCGGCCTGCGGCGCGGCCGGGGCTGGTGCCGCAGATGGGGCCGCAGCCGGCGACGAGTCGGCCTGGGACGTGGGGTCGAGGGAGGCGCATGCGCCTGCGCTGATGGCGAGCAACGCGACCGCCGCAAGGCGGAGTCGGCGGGGCGGAAAGGTCATCGGACCATAATAATCCAAGCAACTTTGGCGACGATTGCAAGGGGTCCATCCGGGCGCTGCAGACGGGTGCCGCAACTCTCCTGCCCATGCCCGAACTACCCGAAGTCGAAGTCACACGCCTCGGTTTTGCCGACCGCATTGCCGGCGCGCAGGTGCGCGCGGTCCACCTGGGCAAGCCGCTGCGCTGGGGCCTGGGGGTCGACCCTGCCGCATTGGCCGGCCGCCGCGTGCTCGGCGTGCGCCGGCGCGGCAAGTACCTGCTCATCGACCTGGATGCCGGCCTTCTACTGCTGCACCTGGGCATGTCGGGCAGCCTGCGCTTCGCACACGAACTGCCCGAGGCCGGCAAGCACGACCATTTCGACCTGGTCACCGACCGTGGCACCTTGCGCCTGAACGATCCGCGCCGCTTTGGCGCCGTGGTGTATGCCGACGACGAGCAGGCGGCCACGGCCACCAAGCTGCTGGGCGGCCTGGGCGTCGAGCCGCTGGGCGAAGCCTTCGATCTCGACCAGTTCCATGCCGCCCTGCGCCGGCGCCAGGCGCCCATCAAGCAGGTGCTGCTGGCCGGCGACCTGGTGGTGGGCGTGGGCAATATCTATGCGTCCGAGGCGCTGTTTGCCGCGGGCATCCGGCCCACGCTCGCGGCCTCGCGCATCAGCCGGCCGCGCGCGGCGCGGCTGCGCGAGGCGGTGCGCAGCATCCTGGCGCGTGCGGTGGAGCGCGGAGGCAGCACCCTGCGCGACTTTTCCAACGTGGACGGGCAGGGCGGCTACTTCCAGCTCGAGGCGATGGTCTACGGCCGTGCCGGCGAGGCCTGCCGCGTGTGCGCAACGCCGATCCGGCAACTGCGGCAGGGCCAGCGGTCCACCTTCTATTGCCCGCACTGTCAAAAGTACTAATCCGGCTGCAGCTAATTGGCCATTTGGGCATCTGAACAACGATTACGGCTGCCTCGGGCTTCCATGCAGAGGCGGCGCAGGACGCGGGTGCTAATATTTGTAAGTCGACGTTTACATTCTCGACCTTGACCCGATCCTTCAATCAGCAGTTCGACCAGCACGGTGCCTGGCGACGCAACTTTGCCCATCGGCTCAAGTGGCTGACCGGTTGGCTGCGCGAGAACGACCTGCTGGACATGGCCGTGGGCGAGCGCCTGCGCGAGCTGGAACTGCAGATGCGCACCAGCAAGGTCATGGTCGCCTTCGTGGCCGAGTTTTCGCGCGGCAAGTCCGAGCTGATCAACGCCATCTTCTTCGCCGGCTACGGCCGCCGGATCATGCCCGCCAGCGCCGGCCGCACCACCATGTGCCCGACCGAGCTGGGCTACGACGCGGCGCTGCCGCCCAGCCTGCGCCTGCTGCCCATCGCCACCCGGCTGGAGCCGCATTCGCTGACCCATTGGCGCGACGAGCAGGACCGCTGGACTGAAATCCCGATCGACGTGCACAACGCCGAGTCGCTGGCACAGACCATGCACATGGTGGCCGAGGTGGACTGGGTGCCGCTGGATCAGGCGCGCGAGCTGGGCTTCTGGAACGACGACAGCCCCGAGGACAACCCGGCGCCCGACGCGCAGGGCCGGGTGGAGATCCCGCGCTGGCGCCATGCGGTGCTGAACATGCCCCATCCGCTGCTGGAGCAGGGGCTTGTCATCCTCGACACGCCGGGCCTCAACGCCATCGGCGCCGAGCCCGAACTGACGGTGAGCCTGATTCCGCAGGCCCACGCCGTGGTGTTCATCCTGGGCGCGGACACGGGCGTGACCCGCTCTGATTTGTCGATCTGGCGCGAGCACCTCATCACCGAGGGCGACCACAAGGACACGCGCATCGTCGTGCTCAACAAGATCGACACGCTGTGGGACATCCTGAACAGCCCCAGCGAAGTCGAGAAGCAGATCGACCGCCAGCGCCAGGCTTCGGCCAAGGTGCTGGATGTGCCGCTGGAACATGTGCTGCCGGTCTCCGCCCAGAAAGGGCTGCAGGCCAAGATCCGGCGCGACGCGCCGCTGCTGCAGGCCAGCCGGCTGCCGGCGCTGGAAGCCGTGCTGGGCGAGGGCATCCTGGGCAAGCGCGAGACCGTGCTGCGCCTGGCCATCGACAACGGCATCGGCGCATTGCGCACCGAGGCCGAGCGCATCCTGAAGGTGCGCGCGCGCGACCTGTCGGAGCAGGCGCTGGAACTGCAGGGGCTGCGCGGCAAGAACACCGGCGTGATCCGCCACATGCGTACCCGCATCGAAAGCGAGCAGTCCGAATTCGAGGGCAGCAATGCCCGCATCCTGGCGCTGCGCTCGGTGCAGAGCAAGCTGCTGCGCGAGGTGTACGCGGTGCTGGGCAGCACGGCGCTCAAGGCCGACATGGCCAAGCTGGCCGCGGCGCTCAAGCGCCCGGGCATCAAGCTGAACGTGCGCAAGGTGTACGGCGAAACCTTCGATGCCTTGCGCGGCAACCTGCGCGAGGTGCAGGAGACCACGGCCGAGATCCAGGCCATGCTCAACGCCACCTTCCGCCAGCTCAATGCCGAACACGGCTTCACCCTGCTGGCGCCGGCCGAGCCCGACCTGATGGGCTTCATCAAGCAATTGAGCCAGATCGAGCAGAGCCACGTGCAGTACCTGGGCGTGAGCAACATGCTCAAGCTGGCGCAGCCCGAGTTCTGCGACAAGCTGGTGCGCGCGCTGGCCAGCCGGCTGCGCGTGGTGAACGAGGCCGCCATGACCGAGGTCGAGCGCTGGAGCAAGGGCGCCGGCGCCCAGCTGGACGCGCAGCTCAAGGAACGCCGCCGCAATTTCGGCCGCCGCATCGAGGCGGTGGAGCGCATCCAGAGCGCCGCCGGCGGCCTGGACGAGCGCCTGGCGGAAATCGCCGCGCAGGAAGTCGCGCTCAAGGAACTGGGCGAGCGCCTGCAGGAACTGACCTCGCTCCTCACCAGCCGCGACCCGCAGGGCGGCGGCGAACATCCGGAACTTCGCGCGGCTTGAGCAAGGCAGCCGTCGTGCAGGCACCGCAGGACCAGGCGGCGCCGCCATCTTCTCTTTCGGCCGATTTCGCGCCGCGCGTGGTGCGCTGGCAGCGCAGCCACGGCCGCAGCGAACTGCCCTGGCAGAACACGCGCGACCCGTATCGCGTGTGGCTGTCCGAAGTGATGCTGCAGCAGACGCAGGTGAGCACGGTGCTGGGCTACTTCGACCGCTTCCTGCAGCGTTTTCCGTCGGTGGCCGATCTCGCGTCGGCGCACGAGGACGAGGTGCTGGGCCTGTGGAGCGGCCTGGGCTACTACAGCCGCGCGCGCAACATGCACCGCTGCGCACAAGAGGTGGTGGCGCGCTTCGGCGGCGAGTTTCCGCGCACCGCAGCGCAGCTGGAGACGCTGCCGGGCATCGGCCGCTCCACCGCGGCGGCCATCGCCTCCTTCTGTTTCGGCGAGCGGGTGGCCATCCTGGACGGCAACGTCAAGCGGGTGCTGACGCGCTTTCTGGGCTTCGAAGGCGACCTGGCCTCGAGCGCCAACGAGCGGGCGCTGTGGAACCTGGCCACGCAGCTGCTGCCGGCCGCTGACAGCGGCGAGGACATGCCCGCCTACACCCAGGGCCTGATGGACCTGGGCGCCACCGTCTGCATGCCGCGCAAGCCCAGTTGCCTGATCTGTCCCGTCGGCACCGATTGCCAGGCCCAGCTGCGCAGCGAGCAGGAGCGGTTTCCGGTCAAGACGCGCAAGCTGCGGCGTACGTCGCAATCGATCTGGATGTTGGTGGCGCGCGATGCGCAGGGCCGCGTCTGGCTGGAGAAGCGGCCGGCATCCGGCATCTGGGCGGGCCTGTATTGCCTGCCGTGCTTCGACAACCGCGATGCGCTGGGCGCGAGTATCCCGATGTCAGCCGGCGATGCATTGGACGATGCACCGCCTTTCGTCCACGTGCTGACGCACAAGGACCTGCACCTGCATCCGGTCATCTGGAAGGCGTCGTCGAACAAGTCGCAGTTGTCCGCGGGCGGCGCCTGGTTCGATGAAGCCGCGTGGCAAGGCCTGGGCCTGCCCGCACCCGTGCGCAAGCTGCTGACGGAGCTGAATGCCTAGAACTCGTGAAGCTCGCGGTGCCGCTTCAGCGCGGCCCAGCGCTTCTCGAAGTTGCGCGTGAGCTGCTCGACCAGGAACACCGAGCGGTGCTGCCCGCCCGTGCAGCCGATGGCCACGGTGACGTAGCTGCGGTGGTCGCGCGCCAGCGCATCGAGCCAGCGGGCGAGAAAGCCTTCGATGTCTTCATACATCTGCAGCACTTCGTCATGTTCGCGCAGCCAGTCGATCACCGGCGCATCGCGGCCGGTGAGCGGCCGCAGGTTCGGCACGTAGTGCGGGTTGGGCAGCATGCGCACGTCGAACACGTAGTCGGCATCCAGCGGAATGCCGCGCTTGAAGGCGAAGGACTCGAACACCAGCGTCAACGTGCTTTGCGGCGCGGCGATCAGGTCCTTGATGTAGCTCTGCAGCTGCGCCGGGCGGATGATGCTGGTGTCGATGATGTCGGCGCCATCGCGCAGGTCGGCCAGCAGTTCCCGCTCGAGTTCGATGGCCTGCACCAGCGCGCGGTGGCGTTCGGGCGCATCGACCTCGCCTTCCTGGCGCGACAGCGGATGGCGCCGGCGCGTCTCGGAAAAGCGCCGCACCAGTGCGTCGGTGGTGGAGTCGAGAAAGAGCGAGCGCAGCTGCACGCCTTCGTGCCGCAGCGCGTCGAGCTGCTGCGGAATGAGCGGAAACGACACGCCGCTGCGCACGTCCATCGCAATGGCCACGCGCCGCGCCTGCTGCTGCCGCTCCAGCGCGATGAAGGGCGAAAGCAGTTCCGGCGGCAGGTTGTCGACGCAGTAGTAGCCCGCGTCTTCCAGTGCGTGCAACGCCACCGACTTGCCGGAGCCCGACATGCCGGTGATGAGGACGACTTCGAGGCTCATCGCTTCGCTTTCCCTTTGTTGCTCGTCACGCGCGGGCCTTGGCCGGCGCTGCCGCCGGCTTGCCCAGCATTTCGCGCGCATGCGCCAGTGTGGTGGCCGACACGCGTTCGCCGCCGAGCATGCGGGCGATTTCCTGGTCGCGCGCGTCGTCTTCCAGCGCGCTGACCCGGCTTTCGATCTGGGGGATGCCGGATCCAGCCTGCTCTTGCGCCGGGCGCTTGGAAACCAGCAGGTGGTGATCGGCGCAGGCCGCCACCTGCGGCAGGTGCGTCACGGCCAGCACCTGGCGGTCGCGGCCGAGCTGCTGCATGAGCCGCCCCACGGTTTCGGCCACCGCGCCGCCCACGCCGGAATCGACCTCGTCGAAGATCAGCGTCTGCGCCTCGCCCAGCCGGCTGGTGGTGACGGCAATGGCCAGCGCAATGCGCGAGAGCTCGCCGCCCGACGCCACCTTGCCGATGGGCCGCGGCGTGCTGCCGGCATGGCCGGCCACCAGGAAGCCGATGTCTTCCAGTCCGTGGCGGCTGGGCTGCGCCAGCGCCGACAGGGCCACCTCGAAGCGGCCGCCCTGCATGCCCAGGCCCTGCATCGCCTCGGTGATGGCCTTGGCCAGCTTGGGCGCCGCGGCCTGGCGGGACTTGCCCAGGGCGCGCGCTTCCTTCATGTAGGCCTGCTGCGCCGTGTGCTCGGCGCGCTCCAGTGCATCGAGGTCGCTGGCGGCATCCAGCGCCTTGAGCTCGTCCTGCCAGCCGGCGTACAGCGCGGGCAGCTCTTCGGGCGGGCGGCGGTAGCGGCGCGCCAGGGACATCCACAGGCCCATGCGCTCGTCCAGTTCGGCCAGGCGCTGCGGGTCGGTGTCGGCATGGCGCAGGTAGCCGTGCAGGCTGTGCGCGGCATCGGCGGCCTGGGCGACGCTGGAGGCCAGCACTTCGCCCAGCGCCTTGAATTCGGACTCGATGTGCTCGCAGCCCTGCAGCAGGGCCAGCGCGCGGTTCAGGGCGGAGAGGGCGCCTTGCTCGTCGTCCTCGATGGCCTGGCGTGCGCCCTCGGCGGCGTCGATCAGGGCCTGCGCATTGGAGATGCGCGAATGGCTGGCCGACAGCTCTTCCCACTCGTCGGCGCCGGGGGCGAGCTTGGCCACCTCGCCGATCTGCCACTGCAGCCGTTCGCGCTCGCGCTGGAGCGAATCCTGGGCGCTGCGCGCGGCCTCCAGTGCGGCGCTGGCCTGTCGCCAGGCTTGCCAGCTTGCATCGAGCGCACCGTCTTTCACGCCGGCGTAGGCATCGAGCAGGCCGCGGACCGAATCGGGGCGGGTGAGGCTTTGCCAGGCATGCTGGCCGTGGATGTCGAGCAGGCGCTCGCCCAGTTCGCGCAGCTGAGCGGCGGTGGCGGGGCTGCCGTTGATCCAGCCGCGGCTGCGGCCCTGCAGGTCGACCGTGCGGCGCAGCAAAAGCAGTTCGCCGGCGGAGGTCTCGAAGCCGCCCTCGTCCAGCCAGGCATCGAGCGATGGGGCGGCGTCGAACTCGGCGCTCACATCCAGCCGCTGGGCGCCCTCGCGGATGGCGCCGGGGTCGGCCCGGCTGCCCAGCGCCAATTGGAGCGCATCGATCAAGATGGACTTGCCGGCGCCGGTTTCGCCGGTGAGAACGGTAAAGCCCGCGGACAGGTCGATGTCCAGCGAGCGCACGATCACGAAATCGCGCAGCGTGATCCTTCGCAGAGCCAAGTCAGGAGCCCCCCTCGTTCCAGTGCAGTTTCTTGCGCAGCGTGTCGAAATAGCTCCAGCCCTTGGGGTGCAGGAAGCGTACGTTCATGTGCGAGCGCCGCACCACGATGCGGTCGCCGTGGGCCAGCGTGGCCAGTGATTGCATGTCGAAATTGGCGCTGGCGTCGCGCCCGGCCACCAGTTCGATGGACACCTCTTCGTCGTCGGGCAGCACGATGGGCCGGTTCGACAGCGTGTGCGGCGCAATGGGCACCAGCACCCAGCCCGAGACGGCCGGATGCAGCAAAGGCCCGCCCGCCGACAGGGCATAGGCGGTGGAGCCGGTGGCCGTGGCGATGATCAGGCCGTCGGCGCGCTGGTTGGCCACGAAATGCCGGCCCACCGAAACGCGCAGCTCCACCATGCCGGAGGTGGCGCCGCGGTTGACCACCACGTCGTTCATGGCCAGGGCCTCGAACACCTTCTGGCCGTCGCGGATCACCTGGCCGAGCATGAGCGTGCGTCGCTCTTCCTCGTATTCGCCCGAGAGCATGGGCACGAGCACGGACGGGTAGTGGTCCAGCGCAATGTCGGTGATGAAGCCCAGCCGCCCGCGGTTGATGCCGATCAGCGGCACGCCGTAGGGCGCCAGCTGGCGCCCGATGCCCAGCATGGTGCCGTCGCCGCCCACCACCAGCCCCAGGTCGCAGTGCTGGCCGATGTCGTCCAGGCTGAGTTCGGCATAGCGCCCGGGCGGAACGCTCTCGTCGCCCTGCAGGGTGGACACCTCGCAGCCCTGCGCCTTCAGAAACTCGCCGATGCCGTCCAGCATGCTGTCCGGCGTGGCGGCGCCCACGCCGCCCGTTTGCGCGCGCACAGCGTTCTGCTGGTATTTGCCAATGAGCGCAACGTGGCGGAAGCGGAGGGTCATGTACAAATTACAACACTAAAATCATCGAATGCTCGACGATCGCGCACGTCTCTTGCTCAAGACCCTGGTGGAGCGATACATCGCCGAAGGCCAGCCGGTGGGTTCGCGCACCTTGTCGCGCGTGGCCGGGCTGGAGCTGTCGCCCGCCACCATCCGCAACGTGATGGCCGACCTGGAGGAGCACGGCCTCATCGCCAGCCCCCACACCTCCGCCGGCCGCATTCCCACGGCGCGCGGCTACCGCCTGTTCGTGGACACCATGCTGACCGCGAACCGTGACGAGATCACGGCACCCACGCTGGCGGCCGACCAGCCGCAGAAGGTGATCGCCAATGCGGCCGCCATGCTGTCGAACCTGTCGCAGTTCGTGGGCGTGGTCATGGCGCCGCGCCGGGCCTCCACCTTCCGGCACATCGAATTCCTGCGGCTGTCTGAAAAGCGCCTCTTGGTCATCATCGTCTCGCCGGACGGCGACGTGCAGAACCGGGTGATCTTTCCGGAAGTGGACTTCAGCCAGTCGGAACTGGTGGAGGCGTCCAACTACATCAACGCCAACTTCTCGGGCCTGACGCTGGAGCAGGTGCGCGACCGGCTGCAGTCCGAAATCGACACGCTGCGCGGCGAGATCGCCACGCTGATGAAGACGGCGGTGCAGGTGGGTGCCGAGGCCATGAGCGAGGCCGAGGAAGAGGTCGTGATTGCCGGCGAGCGCAACCTCTTGTCGGTGAGCGATTTCTCCAGCGACATGACACACCTGCGGCGCGCCTTCGAGCTGTTCGAGCAGAAGGCGCAGCTGATGCGCCTGCTGGACGTGTCGAGCAAGGGCGAGGGCGTGCGCATCTTCATCGGGGGCGAGAGCCAGGTCGTGCCTTATGAAGAGCTGTCGGTGGTCAGCGCCAATTACGAAGTGGACGGCCAGGTGGTGGGCACCCTGGGCGTCATCGGCCCCACGCGCATGCCGTACGAGCGCATGATCCAGATCGTGGACATCACCTCCCGGCTGGTGAGCAATGCGCTGAGCTACCGAAAGTAGAATGGCGCCCCACGTGGGCCGTTAGCTCAGTTGGTTAGAGCAGCGGACTCATAATCCGTTGGTCGCTGGTTCAAGCCCAGCACGGCCTACCACCTCACAAGATGCAGGAAGCCCGCTATCGAACCGGTAGCGGGCTTCTGTGCTTCTGGGCGCCGCGTCGCGCGGCCTATTTCAGATCCAGGAAGTTGCTCTCGATCCACACGCGCCCTTCTTCATTCAGCGCGAAGGTCAGGGCCTTTTCCTTGGACAGCTTGCCCTTGCGAATGGCCTCGGAAAGCGGGTTGGCGCGCGGTTGGGCAGTAGCACCGGCCGCCTCGTCTTCGCGCCGCCGCGTGTAGACATGCTCCTTGCCGTCTTCGCCGCTGTAGGTGTAGGAGACGGTGATGCCGTCGAGGTCGGCCAGGGGCTGCAGGAAGGCGATGAACTGAGAGGCGCTGATGCCATCGGCCCGGATGGCGTTCCAGTGCTTGTAGAGCACCGGGTTCGGGACGGACTGCGGCCCTGCCGGGGCCGATTCGCGCACGGCATCGGCAGAAGAGGCAGAAGGGGCGGCTTCAGCCGCCGGTGCGGCCTGGCCGTTCTTGCGGAAGAAGTCGCCCACGATTTCCGCGAACGACCGGGTGTCCGACGACGACGACGAACGCTCCCTGCGTGACGAGCGGGCCGCCTCCAGGCTGTGAGGCACCGTTTCGATCTCCGCGCTGCGTCTCTCCATGACTGAACTCCGCGTGTGGCTGGGCTTGCTCGGGAGCATATGTTCTGCCGCCACCCGCGGACCACGCGGCATCCGCCCTGTCCATTGGAAAACGTGCCGTGCGTGACAAAGTCCCCAACTGTTAGATAAGGACTGCAAACTATCGTTGTCATGCCGACGTTCTTGATGATGGAACCGGGCCAAGCCCGGCTCGATCTGGATCGCGGACTTCAGCCCATCCACTGGCCGACCACATGGTTGACCAGCAACCCTCCGACCAGCAGCCAGCCGAACAGCATCGACGCGAGCCACATGGGCCGCGTGCCGGCGCGCCGCAAGGTGGAGACGTGCGTGGTCAGGCCCAGCGCCGCCATGGCCATGGCCAGCACCATGTCATCGACCGTGATGGCGGCCTGCTTCCAGGCCTGCGGCAGGTCGACGGCGGAGTTGAAGGCTGCAACGGCGATGAAGCCGAAGGCGAACCACGGCACCGTGATGCGCGTGCGGCGGGCCGGCCCGCTCGCGGCACCAGAAGCAGAAGCCTTGGCGCCGCGGGACAGCATCAGCGCCACGATCACCAGCACCGGCGCCAGCATCATGACCCGCAGCATCTTGGTGACGACCGCCGCGTCCGCCGCCTCTTGCGAGACGGCGCCGCCGGCCACCACCACCTGGGCCACCTCGTGCACCGTCGAGCCCACGAACACGCCGTACTCGCGGGCGGTCCATTGCAGCAGCCCGTGGTCGACGCCCAGGTGATAGACCACCGGCCACAGGAACATGGCCAGCGTGCCGAAGGCGACCACGGTGGCCACGGCAATGGTGGCCTGCTCGGCGCGGCCCTTGACCACCGGCTCTGCCGCCATCACCGCGGCGGCGCCGCAGATGGAGCTGCCTGCGCCGATCAGCAGGCTGGTCTCGCGGTCCAGACCCAGCATTCGCGTGCCGATCCAGTAGGCGGCCACGTAGGTGCTCGAGAGCATGGCCACATCGACCACGACGCCGGACAGGCCGATGGAGGCCACTTCGCCGAAGGTCAGCCGCATGCCGTAGAGCACGATGCCGGCGCGCAGCAGTGTCGTCTTGGAGAACGCGATCCCCTGGCCGGCCCGGGGCGCGAGCCTGGGGTAGAGGGTGTTGCCGACCAGCATGCCGATGGCGATTGCCAGCGTGAGGGTGCTCAGGCCGTTGCTGCGGAACCAGGGGACGGTCCCCAGCCAGAGGGCCGCCGCCGCGACGGCCGCTGCCAGCAGCAGGCCGGGCGCGAGGGAAGGGGAGGAATCCGGTGCGGTTTGCCCGGCGAGGGGTGCTGCCGGGCGGCTGGATGCGGGCATGACGGCTTCTTCTTGCTTCTGTCGAAAACGATGAAGCGATCTTGGCCGCAGCCGCTCGAAATGAAAAACGAGTTATATCGATATGATCAACTCATCTTATGAGTAAGGCGGGTGAATGAGGCTCACGCTGAGACAGCTGCAGATCTTTTCGGCGGTCGCAGAGCTGGGCAGCACGACAGCCGCGGCCGCCAGCATCCCTCTGTCGCAGTCCGCCACCAGCGCGGCGCTGGCGGAGCTGGAGTCTTTGCTCGGCGCCCCCTTGTTCGATCGCGTGGGAAAGCGCCTGGTGCTCAACGAAACTGGTCGCGCGCTGCAGTTGCGGGCCCGCGTGGCGCTGAATGCGGCCATGGAGATCGAGCGCGATTTCGGCGTGGGCGACGGCGACAGGGATTCGTTCCTGCCGGCCCTCATCCGCATCGGCGCCAGCACCACCATCGGCAACTACGTGATGCCGGCCCGGATCGCGCACCTGCAGCGCGAGCAGCCCGACATTGCCGTCGACATGCGCATCGGCAACACGCAGGAAGTGGTCAATGCAGTCTTGCGGATGGAAGTGGACGCCGGCCTCATCGAGGGGCCGTGCCATTCCGAGGGGCTGGACGTGCAGCCCTGGGGCACCGACCGGATGGTGATCGTGGCCGCGCCCGACCACCCCTTGGCAACGCTCGGCCGCCCGGCCACCGCGCAGGAGCTCGGGCAGGAGCGCTGGCTTCTGCGGGAAATCGGATCGGGCACGCGCGAACTGCTCGACCAGCTCCTTTTGCCGCATTTGGGCGGGTTCGCGTTGGCCACGCAGTTGGGCGACACGGAGGCCATCAAGCAGGGGACGGCCACCGGGCTGGGCATTTCCTGCCTGTCGCTGTGTGCGGTGGGCGACCAGTTGGCGCTGGGCCGGCTGGTGGTGCTGCAGACGGCCCTGCCGCCCCTGGACCGGGCGTTCTATCGCATCCGCCACCAGTTCAAGAGCTTCTCGGCGCCGCTAAGTGCGCTGCTGGAACTCGAGCAATAGGCGCGAGGCCCCGGCTCAAGGCAACCAGTTCTTCTCCAGTTGCCTGGCGACCGCCTCGGCAGAAGGGCCGACCTGGTCGACCGCATGCCGCAACACGCCTTCTTCCACGCCGAAGCGTTCGGTCCAGTAGCGGACATCGTCCGCGTCGTTCACGTTCACCTGCGTGCGGGCGTGGGAGTCAGCATCGACGGATCTGTTGTCGTGGGACATGGCTGCTTCCTTTCGTCGGGACAGGGTAGCCCCGCTGGGAAGGCGCCGTGCGCAGGCCAAGGGCCCAAGCGGATGACGGCGCGCGCCGCGCTCAGGCCAGCGCGGGCTGCTGGCGGGCCAGATCGGCCAGTGCGCCGGGCATGGTGATCAGGCGCAGCGCCTTCTCGCTGGGCGTTTCGGCATCGCACAGGAAGCGCAGGTCGCAGTCGCCCACGGTGATGGTGTCGCCGTTGCGCAGCAGCCGCTGCGAGATGCGCAGGCCGTTCACGAAAGTGCCGTTGCGGCTGCCGATGTCGATGATGGTGTATTGCTCGCCGTCCCAGTCGATGACGGCATGCTTGCGGCTGACGCGGTCGCGGTCCACGACCAGCGAGTTGGTGGGATTGCGGCCGATGGTGGTCATGCGTCCGCTGATGTAGACCTGCTTGGCGCTGCGGTCCTTGCTCAGGATGATGAGTCTTGGCATGGTGGCTGTGTAAGTCGAATCTCTGAAGTGGATGTACCGACTTTACGAAGGGCCGCGCACTGGCCAATGAATGAAAAGAGAGGACTTTTGGCCTCTTCTTGCTGTTCGCCCGTGCGCAGCGTGCGGTTTGCCACAGCGCGCTAAATTGGAGACTTTGTTGAGCCAGCCCTCAAATCTGTGCCATAATCGAAGGCTTCGCGGTTAGCGCACTTCGAGTCATCAAATTCGAAGTTTGCCAAGGTGGTTGCCCCAGGTGGTCACATTTGGTCATGCTATAATCGCAAGCTGTGCGGCTGTAGCTCAGTTGGATAGAGTACTTGGCTACGAACCAAGGGGTCGTGGGTTCGAATCCTGCCAGCCGCACCAACTTCTATAAGGGTTAGGACATGAGTGTGTCCTAACCCTTTTTCTTTTTGCGCGACTTTCTGCGCGACTTTTCCTCTACCGCTACCCGTTCACCACCCGCAGCAGGGTCGTGCGGTCGAAGGTGTTGGAAGCCTTGTTGGCTGCTTCTACCAGCCTGGCCACCGTCGCCGTCGCATAGTGCTGCGGCATTCCCTCGATCGCGTGCCCCAGCAGCAGGGCCCGGTCTTCTTCACTCACCCCGCCGTCTCGCAGGCGCTGGCCGAAGGTGTGGCGAAGGTCGTGCACTCGCACCTTCTCCAGCCCAACGTCCTTTCGTGCGCGCTGCCAACCGTTGTTGTTCAGTGTGCCGATCCGGCGCCGCGGCTTCTTGATCACCTTGCCTGTCTCGTCCTTCTTTGCCGGCGGCCGGTAGGTGAACACGTATTCCTCGTGCTTGCCCCTGCAGTCCTCCACGATCTTCCAGGCCGCGTCGTTCAGGATCAGCACATGGTCGCGCTTGCCCTTGAACTCGGCCGCCGGGATCACGAATACGCTTCGGCCCAGCTCCGGAACCGGTACTTCCCAGCTCCACCGCAGGCCGCAGACGTTGTCGTCGCGGGCCCCCGTGCTGAGCGCGAAAAGCACCGGCCGCTGAAGGTGGGTCGCGAGCGCCGGAACCAACTGTGCCTGCTCTGCCCAGGACAGCGGATACGGCTTTCTCCGCTGCGCCTCTTCATCCAACATCTCGATCAGCGGCGGTGAGGGCAGCCAGGGCTTGCCCTGGTCGCGCCAGACGCGCGCCGCGCGGTTCATCACGGTCCGCACCACCTCCAGGCTGCGATTGACGGTGGAGTTTTTCGCTCCGTCCTCTTCAATCCGCTCTGCCTTGAACGTCTCCAGCGAGTCATTGCAGACATCGCCCATGGGCAGACTGCCGATGTAGGGCAGCAGGATCTTGACGTGGTAGCTGATGGTTTCCAGCGAGCGCACGTTGCGCTGCTTGCATTCCATCAGGTACTTGCCAGCCCCATCTGCCCACAGGCGGTCAGCGCCTGTTCGAAGTTGCTTTGCCCGCTCGGCGTCGATTTCGCGCTGGCGATTGCGAAGCCAGGCTTCTGCATCGTCTTGCGAGATCGCACCAAGGCGCTGGAAGATCCTTTGACCGAGGTACTGCTTGTTGACGACCCGCTCATTCCCAAGGAGCTGGATCCCCTTTGTCCGAGTTCGCATGATGTTTCTCCTTTCCTTGCGCGACTCGGGCGTCCACGCTGGGCAATATACGCCTCCACCCAGGCGTCGAGTTCCAATCTGTCGAAGGCGATTCCTCGATCGCCGATCGGGATTTCCGTGAGGAAGGGCCGCACTTCGGCATCGAACCGGTTGCGGTCCATGCCGAGGTAGGCCGGGGCGTCACGGTGGCGGACCACCCTGGGTTGCAGGTGCGTCGTCACTGGTCAGCGATCCTTGTGGATGCGGACAGGCTTCTCAGGCACTCCGGCGGTCTGCGCTTCAGCAACCCATTTCTCCAGTAGTGCCTCCGCATGGCCGGCATCGCTCGACTTCATGAGGTGATCACAGATTGCCCGCATTGCGGCGACGTTCTGAGGGGTCAGCAGCGCCGAGCTGTGCGCCGCAAAGGCTTCGGCTCGTTCCAACGTGCCGCGACGCGCCGCAGCCTCTCGCAATGTCGTCGTCATACCCGCGTCGTCTAGCGCGGTCAGACGATCCGCATCAAGGGCACGTAGCCATGGCAGAACGTCGTTTGTGATGACGTTGCCCAGGCCGCTTCCGTCTTCAAGGAGTGCGGCGCCTCCGGCAAAGCGCCCGACCGTGACGATCTCTTCCTTGCCGCCCTTTGATGGATTCCACGCGCTGTTCTGCCGCGCCGCCCGAATCGCACCCCCCAATTTGGCGCACTTCAATAGATTGAGCCAGAAGCCGTTCACCGGCTGGAAGGTGGCTCGGAAGGCAGAGTAGCGCGCACTCTGCTTCGCCATGGTCGGTTGGATTTCTTCGCACCGAGCAACGAGAAGCGCCCGTTCGGCTAGCAGCGCCGTGACGGCTCGCTGGCGGGCCTGAGCATCGACGGCTCGCTTGTATCGGGCTTCGACCTCCTCGAACTCGACATCGAACTCACGCTTGCCACATTCATGACCGATGTTGGTTTCGCGACCGTCTTTCGCGCGGATTACATATCCGAACCTGTGTTCGCGATGGCAGTTGTTCAAGCCGCACAGAGCCCAAGATCCGCGATTGGCCGGCAATTCATACTTGCCGATGATCCGATCCAGTTCGTCTGCGGTGAGTTGCAACTCCGCGTGAAAGTTCGGCCGTGCCTCGAACTCCGCGATAGAGGTGAAAAGGAGGACTGCATCGAGATGGCTGTCGTTCATCGTTTCTCCTGTGCGCGCACGGCGCGGACGATTGCGTTTCTGATCTTGGCCCGGGCATCAACAGGGGCACGCTCCCAAACCGCTGGACAGTTGGCGTCGATATCTTCCATGGCCGTGTAAGCCACCATATCGGCGTCAATGGGGTCGTGAGCACGAACCACTAGGCGCAGCGGATGCTTTTGCGGGTCCGTGTTCATGCTGAGCCCCCAACGGTCATGCGCAACTCGTTTAAGTCGATCAGCACTGGCGGCAGAGCGCCGACGGTGCGCTCGCGCAACGCCCGGAAGGCCGAAGGCAACTGCGCCATGAAGAAGCGCTGCTCGTCGGTGAGTTCGGGCTTGGGCTTGTGACTGGAGCGCTTCGCCGCAGGCGGAGGCGCCACTTCTTCCTCGACGGGCCGGCCCATGAACGTCTCGCCGGCAACTGGGAAGGGCCAGCCGGTGAGGGTCGTCCAGACCTCCAGCTGCGGTTCGCCATCGCGGACGCATGCCACGACGCGCTTGGCGCCGTCGACCGTCACCATGCCGCGAGGATTCCCAGCATGCCCCGGCAGTTCACCCGGCTCGACCAGGCCGGCATGCACCAGCGCTTCGGCACTGCCGCTGTAGACCGCATGGGCGCGCTCGTCGCGGCGGCTGATCCCGGTTGTTTCGAGCCTGCTCATGCTGCCGCTCCTTCGCATGCGTTGATCGCTTCCGAGGCCTGTTCGCAGGCGGCGCAGATGGCGCCGAAGTACTCGGACATGGAGAGGTTGCCCGTCATGAACTTGTACTGGCCGGCCCATTCAACCTCATCCACCAGCGTTGCCAAGCTGGATGCGTGGAAGAGATTCGAGTGAAAGTCGTCGGGCAGTTCGCCATCCACCGCCATGACCTCGGCGTGCAGCGTCGCGAGGATCTTGCGCAGGTGTTGCACGGATCCCCCGAGCCCTTCCAGGTCACGGATTTCGCTCGGCGCTACACCCGTCGCATTGCCGAAGATCTGGCAGAGCATCCAACTCACGCTGTGCGCACGGGCTAGACGCAGTGATGCGTCGTCTGCGTCGAAGTCAGCCGCAGGAACGCCACCTGTTGGTTGGGTCGCCATCGGCGTGGCGATGGCCGAAGCGGGAGTCAATGGCGGGGCAGGATCGCTTTCTGTAGCCGTGCCGTCCTCGCCAACCAGCCCGGCCTGGTACTCGGCCCAGTCGAGCGCGAAGGAGTCGGCGTGCACACTGTCGCCCGTCCCCAGCCGGCCGGACAACACCGCGGCGAATCCATCCATCAGTTCGGGCTGCGCAAGAAGGCGCTGCAGGAAGGGAAGGGCGAAGCGGTTTTGTGCGGCACCGCCCCGCAACCAGCGGTAGGGCTCGGCCTCGTCGGTATGGTCCAGCGCGTCGCCGACCGCGAGCATCTGGATCGCCAGATCACGCCCGTCGCAGAAGTTGCGCTGGTTGGCCAGAACTGTAGGTTGGCTTGGCCGAGTCCCTACCGTCGCCGGCTGCCCGAGCTTCGCGTCGATCTGCACCTTGGCCAGTGCAATGAGCGTTCCCGCGCTGTAGAGCAGGGGATCATCGAGACCGTTGTCGATCGCGTCCAGGAGGGCCAACACTGCCTCCAACCGATCAGCGGCGGCCTGCAAGCGGCCTGCATCCGTCCCGGCAGTTTCGACCGCCGACTTGGCCACCTCGATGAGGCACAAGATGCCACGGACAGCGTCGTCGACCTTTCCCATAGCATTGATCGCGGCCTCTGCTTCGAGCAGTTGCGCGTAGGGATCGAACCGATGATGACGGTGGAGCACAACAGCGGTGCTCGTGGCGTCGGCGGGCTTCCCAGCGTTGCCGCTCAAATCCTTGTCGTTCTGGTCTTCGGCAGGGACAACCGCTGCTGGCGGGGCAACAACAGTGGCCTCCTCGGTAACTGGTATTGCGCTCTTAGTAACTCGTGTTGCGGCCGGACGTGCGGACGCGATAACATCTGTCATGGTTCGGGTTTCCTGTGCAAGGGGTTCTCGGATCTAGAAGCCTCAAAGCGCTCTCACCTGCTTTGGGGCTTCGCCTTTTGGGGACTCTTCCAGCGTACTGGGCGCGGTCCCGAACGCGCAAGGTAACGACGAAGTCTCTTCGGTCAAGCGGCCTCCTTGTCAGAGCCGAGCAACATTCGCACGGTCGGGGCATTTCTGTTGTTCGGCGCGTGCCTGTTCCAGCACGCGGTTGATGATCCAGTTCGCCGAACGCTCTTGCGCTTGAGCTTGCTCGTGGATCCAGCGATGCGTTTCCGCCTTCATCCGGACCTGGACGGGCTTCTGATGTAAGTTGGAGACAGTCATGTTTGAGTGACATAGAAATGGTGTCACACCAATTTTGAAAGTGACACTGTCATGGTGTCAAGTGTTTTGACGGGAAAGTGACACTGTTTTGGTGTAACAATCTCACAATGGAAGAAGACGAGGACCGCTACGCGCGCATCACGCTTCGCATTCCGAAGACGCTGCATAAGCGGCTGTCGGATGAGGCGGATCGCACGTCTAAAAGCCTCAATGCCGAGATCGTCGGTCGCCTTGAGGAGTCGTTCGCTGATCTGAAACCTAATGGGGCGTTGGTAACCTTGGCCGTAAAGCTGGCTGAAACGGACGAAGCCAGGCTGGCAGAGGCTATCAAGGCAGAAGGGATTCTTTACAGCGGATCCCTTGTAAGCGTTCATCTCATGGACGCCTTGAACACCGCAAAGGAGTTGGGCGTTCAATTGCTCCCTGACGAGACGGAGAAAGCAGCCTATGCGGGCGCCTACAAGCTCTACCATCAAGCGGAGCAGAGCCTGAAAGCTGAGCGATTTCAGAAGCTGGTGCGAGAGGCCGATGTTGCCGTTGAGCGTGTCAAGGAAGCAATCGAGGCGCGGAACCTTGCCGTCCACGGCCGCCCACAAGTTCCCCCTGCCGTCCCCCGTCCTGGACTGATCCGTCGTCCACCCCCAAAGCCCAAGAAACCCTGACCTCACGCCCGCCTCCAGTAGGCGCGCAGCGCCCCATTAGCACCGCCGTGCACCGATTGCTGCGGTATGGAGTGGACTGTCGGCCCTCAGGGTGCCCTGAGGGCAAGCGAAGCATGCCTGAGGATCACCTCAGGGTGGGGTCAGCGTACTCTCAGGTGGTCAGGACGGGTCATCAAATCAATTGCCTCGGCCTCGCGATTAGAAAGCCCGCAGCTGGTTGACAACCAATGCACGACTGCCTTTTGCAGAGGCCATTCACCAGTTCGGACCCGACTGAACCCTTGTTTCTCGAAATGCTCGATCATCGATCCCGCATAGCGTGCGAGCCGAGTTCCAAAGCCTAGTTCTTGTTGGGCATGTGCCTCGTCGAGCGGTAAGTTGAGGCTGACTCGATATGCCTTTATCAGGGCGGCCTGCTCTTCGGCCGAAGGCGTTTCGGGCTGGGAAAAAATTAGGTAGTGACGGTCGATGTCGCTCCGCTTCAGGTAGACGCCGTTCATCCATTCCGGTGCTTCATAGTCATTCGGGGGATAGAAGTATTTGCCCATACCCTTGATGAAATGGAATCGCTCAGAAGAGCGATCCTCCGTCAGTGTTCCATCGGGGCCGGCTAGATACATCGGTACGCCGAGCCATACCATGTGGCAAGCACTCGCTGCAGCGTTTCGGAAGTGGTCCAAGCGGTCGCTGAGCAACTCTTCAAAGATGGATTCAAATGGTCGATCTTCATCGAAGTTGAACAAACGAAAGTAGATCGATTTGTCGCCGTAGAAAGCTTCTTCAACGCAGAATTGCTCGAAGGTGAGGTGTTCTCCTACCTCCGGTTTGGCGCCTTCAATTGCGCTCAGGAGGTGCTTGGCGACGTATGAGTAGAGCCGGACTGCTGAGGGAGCGGCCTCCTGCATCGATTCAGGGTCATCCACCAACATCTTCAAGAATGCGGGGAACACCTTCTCAGGCTGCTCAACAATGTTCTTGCGAAGCCTATCCAGCATTTCCCGCCGTTCGCGCGTTGACTCTTCATACTGAGCCTTCTGCTCCTCCGATGCGAATTCGAACAACTGTTCGCGCCTGGAGGCAAGTTTCCCCTCCAGGACGTTGAAACGAACCTGTTTCTCCATAGGCCTCACGTCCCCTTAGTCAGGTGCAAGACCAACGACCTCAGAGAGGGGGCCTTTGCTTCATACATCACACTCGTGATATTGCCAGAGCGCAACACGAGCGAAGGGCGGACCGTGTTCAAGCTTTTTGCGGTTTCCCGGTACAAAGCGGCATAGCCATCCCTGCCGCCGCCATGAGAAAGCGCACCCTTCCGCCTACCATCGCTCCCGAGTCCTGGGAGGTGCAGCGCGAAAAGAAGGTGAAGGAGTTCCTTGATGGGGCGGACTGGACCTATGTCGTCAGGCAATGGCGCGGGCACCTGGAGCGGTTCAACGTTCAACTGGATCCTCTGTTCCGAACCGTCACGGTCATCGACCCAGGATGCGGTGACGACCGCGAACCCGCCTTGTCATGGTGGCCCGTTGATGCAATCGACAAGATGCGGGAGCGAATCAACCGGCACTTTGTGAGCTGGCCAGGGACGAATGGACCGCTGCACTACTACGACCAGATCAGCAAGGGTGAGTACGTTACGCTGAAGCACCTATGGAGGCTGAGAGATGACCCGGAGGGCGTTGCTGCAGTCCTGATCGCTGGCTCGTTCTTCCCGCGCATGGACGCATCGCGTTCGTACTACTCCGATGACTTCTGGCCGCCGCGGTACTGCGCGCGAGAACTGCGCGAAATGGCATACACATGCTGGCGCGAGAAGTCAGAGGTCTGGGGCTGGCACTTCGCGTGCACGCAGGTGCTGGCCGACAAGAGCGACGACTGGTATTTCAAGATCGATAGCCTGCATGCCTTGGTTCGATACCTGGCCGAAGAGCACGCCTCGCTCTTGCTCACCCATGTGCCGGTGGTGATCGAGTATGCCAGCCGGCGGGAGCCGGAACTGATCTCGGTGGCAGCCAAGTAGGCGAGGGGCGGGCGCCAGCCCCTCACTGGTAGGACGCGAAGGGCGATTGCGCTGTTCTATGCTCGCGCAATGGACATCGCGCTTCTCAGCCTCATCTTGACGACACTCTTCAGCGTGGCTGCGCTGGCTGTCTCTATCTACGCCCTTGAGGAGGGGCGGCGGGCAATCCTCTTGCGTTGGGCCCGGAATTGGGGTTACCGGCTGCTCATAGCAGTGTTCCTCGCCAACTCGGCCTACGGGGCATTCGAGTTTCTGGCGACCACTGGCCAAGCCACCCGTGGGCAGATCTTCACGTTTGCAGTTCACATCTTCAACGCCTTGGCAATCGGATTTATCGTGCTGATGGTCGACTTCGGGAAGGCGCTCGAGCAGCGTGCTGCGAAGCGGAAAGAACTGGAAGAGACCGTGAACCAATTGAAGGCTCGACTCGATTCACTTGGTGCGTAACGGTGAAGTTGGGGCAGGCCGGCTTCCGATGCGCATGGCGCCATGGCCTACGCGAGGACGGCGCCTTGAGGAACGAAACCTACAGTCTTACCGTCTATCCTTCAGGCCGACAGTCGCCAGGCGCTGGTAGAGGGCGCTTATTGCACCCGCCAACGCGGCGGTTCGTCGATGCCTGCGGCTGTCGCGTCTCGCTTGTCTGGCGCCGAAGAGGAGTGCACAGTTGCGCGATGATCCACCCGACCATCAGTTTCTTTGAAGAGCAAGCCGAAATGTTGGATGCCCAGCAGAGCACAATGGGCCTGGACGACGCCATTGCAAAGCTCGCCGCATGGATGGACCTGGCGGGCCTGTCGGGGAATGACTGGGCCGCACTTGGTGAGGTGGGAGGAATCCTGTATCGGGAGGGACTCCGGCGACGGCAGGAATGAAAAAAGCCCGCGTAGGGCGGGCTTCAAGAACGTGGTCGTGGGCACTTACGCGACCCACGTTACGGCACATTCTCATGCGGGAGTCACCTATAGTTTTTCTCGTCGTGGTGGCTCTTGTCCGACGTGCCGCCGTGAGATTCGGCGTTGCCCTGCGCAGGCAAGAGGGGCATTGTACCTGCTCGGAGAGCGAAGGGTCATACTGGGCCTTTCCAAGGAGGTGCGATGCAGGGCATGGTTGAGAACAAGGTGCAAACCGAGACTGGACCACGTCATGTGATGCAAGGCACGTACCTGGGGTCGCGCATTGAAGTGGTTGCCGGGTACGACATATTGAGCGATTCATGGCCCTTCCATATCTACGTGCATCACAGCAGCGGACAGACGAGTCGATTGAGTCAAGTCCCGACGAACTACGTGGCCGAGAGCCTGGACAGCGCTTTCGATCAGGGGTTTGAGTTTGCGGTGCAGTTCTTGACATCCCCGGCCGACGCGCCCTGACGCTTCATACTGTGAGCTTTCCATATGGAAGGCCAAGCACATGTCCAGAGATTCAGTAACCAATGCCTTCCAGGAGACGATGCTTGTCCGCGCACACGCGGTGACGCGCGAACAACTCGAACTCGCGAAGGAACTTGTGCAGACAAGTCTGGGCGGGGGCGCTGTCCCTGAGGAACAGACACGATGTACCGTGCAGGTCGCCCAGGTGCTAGCAACCAACTACCTTGCCGAGACACTGAACTCAAAGATCGGGAAATAAAAAAAGCCCGCCAAAGCAGGCTCTGCGCTCGCTGCGCGACCTACTAACTCGCGTACTGGTCAGTAGGAGTTCCAACTTCTTCATTCGAGACCGATTCAACGTCGGCAAGCGCTTCTTGGAACTTACTTAGCCATTCGCTGCCACTAGCCACCAACTGTTCTTTGTTGAGTGCCAACTGGGCAAGGAGAACTTTTGCTGTCTCCAGGACGGCTGAGGTTGGCATGACGAGCTCGCATGCGACATGGCGAACTTCGGTGCCTTCGGCGTCCTTCGTGACAAGGCTGTGAAGCAGCATCCTGCTGTTCGGAAAGCCGACCATCATTTGGGATATGCCTTCCACGTAGATGCTCGGAGCGCTTGTTGAGCGCCGAAATACGGGGGGTTTGGGTGGTGCTTCCATATCAGACATTGATCGCACTCCTGCCGAGATTCACCTCTATTGGAGGTGTTTGGAAAGTCGAAGGGAGAATCGTGAGGTTGTGAGCGAAGGTGGAGACGTGTGCAGAAACGCTCGACTTGAAGACAGGCTCCTGGGCACGGAAAAGGACAGCCGACGTTTCCTTTGGACTGTAGAAGCAGACAAGATCTTCCTCTTCTGCGAACGACGGAACCTCTCTGGCCTGCGCATCCGGGACAAAGGTTCTTTGAAGCATCGACACGGTCGACACAAACTTCACTTCGAGTCCGGTATCGAAGACCTTGGCTAGGTCGAACAAGGTGCTGAGGGTAATTCGACCGTAGGACGGATCTTCAAGCCTAGAAACAACTGCTTGAGTAGTTCCCAGTTGCTTAGCCAACTGCGCCTGCGTCCAACCGCGTTGCAAGCGAATAGCACGCACCTGATGAGCCAGAGCAGTGACCACTTCAGCCTTGACATAGGCATGGCGTGATGCAGGCCTAGTCTTCATCCGAAGAAATGTCTTCTCCAAAGATCTGGAGAGGACTTGTCGCACCGACTCCCTCTTGGAGGGACTTTGCGCGTTGCCTCGCAGTTTTGAGCCAATTCGGAGGTTTGTAGACATTCTGTTTGTGAGTGCAAATCAGGGTGATGATGAATGTTTGATCGTCGAAGAATCCAATGGCTCGCGTCGCACATCGGTTCGCTCGATACCTGATCTCATACAGATCTGTGTCGCCCTTCAGTTTCTTGGCATGCGGCTCATCCCATTTGTCTTTAGTAGATACCGCCAAATGCTTGACGGCACGTTCGAAAGTGGTTGCGTCGTCATCGTTGTAACGGTCAATGGTGTCCTGTACATCATTCCTGCCGTGCGCGGTTACGTAGGTAGCGAATCGCCAAAGCATATCAAATTTGCGATGTTGGGTTTGGCCATACTGTTATTAACGGCTTGCCGATGTAGTGGGAAAGGTCACGGATGTTGCACTCGTCAGGCTTCGAAGGGCGAACTTTCTACCGCAGCAACCGACAGTTCCCGAACTCACATCGAATCGTCAGCGCATCGCCGTTGGAGCAGGGGACGCTGTAGGTTTCGAAGCCTGGCCCGTTGGCAGTCAGCGTGGCTACGGGTTGGGCGGAGCACGCTTGGGCACGAGCTACGGCCTGGGCTTGCAGCGTGTCTTTCCCAGTGGGGCCGGCTTTCTGTCCGTGCGGAGGCGGCGGATCAGTGGCGGTAGTCACGCCGTCACTCAGCAGGATGCCGGTCATGCCGTTGTTGTCGGCCGAGTCCACGCGGAACCTGAAGTTCTTGAAGCTGATCTCCTTGGACGCAGCCAGGTCGTATTTCGCGGATTGGTAGAACGCCGGTGCAGCGAGCTCACCGCGGAACTCCCGGTAGCTGATCTCGATGGTTGATCCGGAGAGCCCGGAGTAGATCAGCTCCCTGCGCAGGAAACTGGAATCCTTGGCGATGGTGGATTCCCAGCCGTCGGGGGAGTTCAGGATGCCTACCCAGCGCCGAACGGTTCGAATCTGCCCCGCCTGGGACGACAAGATAACGTCTCCGGGCGCTGCCTGAATTCGCTGACCGACCTGATACGACTTGGTCGGGGTCGTGCTCATGACCTGCGATGCGCAACCCGCCAGCACCGCGCACGCCGCGACGACCGCGGCGGCAAACATCGATTTCCGCATCTTCCCTCTCTCCAATACCCCAGATGTAATGCACCGCAGCGGTGCAGCCATCCTCAAGTTTGGGGAGGGATCGGCATCCCTACGTCGCCGGCCCGAAGAATCTCTCGATGTCCGTGATGGTTTGCTCGATCACGTCGGGGTCGTCAGGGTGCTCGACCAGCTCGACGAGGAGGTTGCCGAGGTTCTTGCGGAGGGTGGGGCGCTGCTTGATAGCCAGTCGCCCCAGGAGTTCCATTGCCAGGCGGATTGAGTGAGGCTCAGGCGCACAGGCGCGTTTCTCGAAAGTTTGTTCTGGGGCTACCAGGCCGCTATGGCCAGTCTCGAGCCATTCTGGTGTGACGCCCAAGGCGGTTGCGATTGCGACTAGATCCCGGGGGCGCTTGCGGTGGCCGGACTCGATGTTGCCGATCGCGCTCTGCGAGATGCCGGCCCTCTCGGCAAGTTGCTCCTGGGTCAGCCCTCGCTCGCCACGAATCAGCTTCAGGCGATAGGCGAGCCCTGTCGGATGAATGACATTCAACTTATCGGTTTTCATTGGTAGAAAACGGTATACCGATAATTTGGATGGGGCTACTTGCGCGGGGCTAGGCGCTTGGCGATCAGAGGCACCATGTCCATGTTGCCTTGTGGGTTGTCAATGAAAGTGGCCAACATCGAGCAGGCACTTGCTCGGTCGCCGGCTTCACTGATCCCTTCGATTGAGGCGGCCAGCACCTGAAGGGCGCTTTCTACCGTCATGGTGGGCACAGCTTGCGAGGGCTGACCAAACATGGATCCTTCGCCCGTGGCCAACCAGTGGGCGTTGACGCGACACACGCCCGCGATCTGCGCCGTCTTTGAAGAGCCTTGACCTGCCTTTTCGGCCTCTGCAATGGTCGACTGGCTCACCCCGATGGCCTTGGCGAGTTGCACTTGGTTGAGTCCTGCATGCTTTCTCGCTAGCACGAGGCGTTCGCCGAAAGGGGTTCGATTGCGCATAGGGATCCAACGTGAAAACCGGTTTGCCTATTGTAATGATATCGGCATACCGATATATTCCGATCCATGGACTGGATCTCAATCATTTCGGAGCTGACAAAAAGAGGGCTCACCCAAGGGCAGATCGCAGGCGCATGCCAATGCAGCCAAGCCGCGATCAGCGAGATATCGACTGGCAAGGTCAAAGATCCCCGCTACAGCTTGTGCCAGGCCCTTCTTGTTTTGTACCAGCAGCCCGCAGTGCAGCTGCGTGGGCCACTCGTCGCAACCGAACCCGCGAAGGCCGCCTGACATGCCCGCCCCCCACATCAAAGGCATCGAGGTCACCGAGCACTTCGACGAGCCGGCAGGGCATGGGTTTGGCGACCAGCGGCCTTCGAGGCCGACGCGGTCGCGCGTGGCCGCTATTGCAATGAAGGTCTGCCTGTGGGCAGCAAGCAGTGCGCCTATCCGTTGGGCCGCTGCTTGGTCTGGCCGCGCAAATCTTGCCTGGGGCAAGTCGTTCTTTTCGGGCGAGCCGATGAAGCTGGGGGACGTGCTGCCGTGGCCCGTCAGTAGCGCGGGAAGCGCGAGTTCAACCACGCCGACGCCTTGCTGCCGTTCGCTGCCATCCAGCCAGGACCAACCTCGAGAACAAGAAAGTCCTTCAGATCCATGCGTTGATCCAACGTCAGGGAATCCGGCCAAGCGTGCTCCCACATCTGCCGTATCGAGAGGTCGGTCGTGATGAACACGCCGATTCCATGGGCATCGATCCATAGCGGTGCTGCAGCACTGTCGACGTTGGTCTTGATCCGCTGCAGGAATGCTCGTCCGATTGCGGCGTTGGCTGCGTTGAGTGACACCAGCATCAAGACATGCTTCTTTTCCATTTCGCCTGCCCCTTGCGGGGTCCAAGTTGGGGAATTTGGAGCCTACGCCGCGAGTGGGCGGGCGCCCCTCCACAGTTTTGAGGACGGCACTTCGCATCAGGCCCTTCCCCGGTACTGCGGCCGGTTGGCCGCGGGACGCACCGGTAGCCGGTCTGCTCGGTGCTCGGCGAAGCGGATCAGCAGCTCGCCGTCGACAGCGCGCATCTCCAGCCTGGTGGTGCAGATCGACAGTCGTGCTGGTCGGTTGGCATCCGGGTCTGCGTTGGTGGACATGGATGTCCGGGTGCTGCTGTGCAAGACGTCGCCGGTGGCGTGCGGCAGCGGCAGGTCGGGGTCTGGGAGTTCTGTGTGCATGGAGCCGCAGTCTCAGCCGGCCCAGGTGGAAGCACCAGCAAGACGCGATGCAGCTCCTTGCACCTTCTTGCAGGACCTGCAACGGCATGAAAGCCCGCGAAATGCGGTGCAAGGCAGTGCATCGTGACCCCCGAGCCGCCCGACGAGCGCGCCCGCAAGATCGTCTCGAGCGTGCTCAAGGCGACGCAGCGGGATGCATCACAGGCGGCTATCGCTGTGGCCATGGGCGTCAGCGAGGCGACCGTCTCAAGACTGCTCAGCGAGCACCTGGACAAGTTCGCGCTGATGCTGGCGCACGCGGGCCTGCGGGTCGTTGGCCAGGACATGCGCTGCTTCCCCCCGGACTACGTCGATGCGCTTCTCCTGATGGCGAAGCAGCACCTGAGCACCGTCCAGACGGTGCGCACCTTGGAGTGGGACTGATGGCCCGCCAGATCAACCGCGTGATCTACATCGCGCACTTCCTCTACTGGCTGCGCGTGCACCGTTCCTGGTCGAGCGCCAAGTGGGTCACAGATTACGAGGTGGGCAGATGGAGATAAAGCAGTCCCGGCTGACGGCTGAAGATGTTCGCGCTGCGCTTGAATACTTGCCGGAAAGCGGCCGCCTGATGTGGAAGGCGGGGACACGCGCCGGACGCGAAGCTGGGCATCTGAGCAGCGCGGGTTACCGGACCATCTGGGTCCGTGGCGAGGCGCATCTTGCCCATCGCGTTGCTTGGCTCATCGCTACGGGCGAGTGGCCGATGGTCGCCATAGACCACAGAAACGGCGTTCGCGACGACAACCGAATTGGCAATCTCAGGCTCGCAGGCAAGCGGATCAACGGCGAGAACCTTCGACGCGCGCGATGTGACAACAAATGCGGGCTCCTGGGCGTGTCGTTCTGCAAGTCCTCAGGGCGTTGGCGCGCCCAAATAGCAGTGAATGGCGTTCGTCACAGGCTCGGGCGCTACGACACACCTGAACTCGCACACGCAGCGTATGTCCTGGCAAAGAGGCAGCTTCATGAAGGCTGCACGATTTAGAGGGGAGGGCCTGGAAATGAGCGAACCGATCCTGATCGACCTGAAGAAGATGATCGACAGCCGCGGCGAGCCCTGGGCCGTGACATTGAAGCTGAACGCGCCTTCGATCTATGCGCCGGCTCGTACCGCCTCGCTGGTCGACGGCGAGTGGATCCGTCAGCCGGCCGCAAGGCCAGCACTCCAGCCGCGTGTCGTGCTCATAGGCGACGACGGCTTCACCACCCACGAATACGACGCAGCGAGCATCCTGAACACCGCCGCGAAAGGGCTGGGATTCTTCGTCGCGAGCTACTCGCCAACCCCGCCATGCGTGTCCTTCACGCCGGAAGAAACTGCGCGCGTCGCCCGCTTGATCCGCGAAGCAGTCCCTCGCCAGATGGGCGAATTCGTCGTCACCTGGCAGCCGGACGACCCGTCCATTCCGTTCTGATGAACTACTACGAACACCACATCGGCGACTACGCCGAAGCCACACAGCACCTCACCATCCTTGAGGACGGCGTCTACACCCGGCTCCTGCGCAAGTACTACGCCAGCGAGAAGCCCTTGCCTGCCGATATTGCCAAGGTGCAGCGCCTGGTGGTCGCGCGCTCGAAGGAGGAGCGCGAGGCCGTCGAGTCCGTGCTGCGCGAGTTCTTTGAACTGCGCGAAGACGGATGGCACCAGGAGCGTTGCGACATGGAGATCGAGCGCTACCGCGCCGGCGAGCCAGATCGCGAGGCCAAGAAGGCCAACGAAGACACGCGGACGCGGCGCCACCGCGAAGAACGAGCGGCGCTGTTCAAGCAACTCAACGATGCAGGACAGCATGCGCAGTGGAACATCGGCATCAAGGATCTGCGTGCGTTGGTAGCAGCGTTGCAGCCGCCCGTGCCTGATGCACCTGAAACGCAACCTGCAACGGAACCTGAAACGCCTGAAACGTTACAGGTCCGGGAACCTGTCACGGCACCTGCAATGCCTGTCACGGCTACCCAGACACCAGACACCACTACCCATACCCAGACACCAACTAAACAAGGAAATACTTCTTTGGGGGGTAAGCCTGAGTACCCACCCGGTTTCGTCCGGTTCTGGTCGATCTGGCCCAAGCACCCGCGCAAGGAGGCGAAGGGCGAGTGCGCTAAGGCGTGGGAGAAGGCCGGCGCGGAGAGCATCGCCGACACGGTCATCGCTCACGTCGAGCGAAAGAAGGTGTCGAAGGAGTGGACGAAGGACAGCGGCGAGTACGTGCCGGCACCGCTCGTGTACCTGAACCAGAAACGCTGGCAGGGGGCCGATGAGCCCGCAGCCGACGGCGTGTCGCCGGAGCCGAACTGGTTCGAGGTCGCTGGGTTCGGCAGCCAGGCCGAGGCGTTGAATGCTCGATGCCACGTCGGCAACTTCCGCGACTTCCGCGATGGGAAGCTCTTCTCCGAGGAGGTGACCGGATGAACGCGGGCGAACTCAAGTCCCGCATGGCGTCGCAGGCCCAGCGGATCGCGGAGCACCTGCTGCCCCAGGGAAAACGCAAGAGTGCGGAGTGGAAGGCCGGCGACACCAGCGGCGAGCCCGGCGACAGCCTGTCGGTCCGCATAACCGGTGACCGTGCCGGGGTGTGGAAGGACTTCGCGAGCGGGGAGGGCGGCGACTTGCTCGACCTGTGGATGGCGTGCCGTGGCCTGTCGATCGTCGAGGCGATGAAGGAGGCCAAGGCCTTCCTCGGCATCCGCGACGACCTGCTTAAGCCGCCGGAGAAGACCTACCGGATGCCGGATCGGCCGAGCGTTCGGGTGCCGAAGGCGGGCGTGGCCGACTGGTTGAAGGGCCGCGGCCTGACCGATGAAACGATCAAGGCGTTCAGGATCGGTGAGCAGCTGCGCGACGGGAAGACCTACGCGGTGTTCCCGTACTTCGACCAGACCGGCGAAAAGTTGATCAACGCGAAGACCCGCAACGTCGCCGAGAAACGGGACATGCGCCAGGAGGCCGGCGCGGCGCCTTGCCTGTTCGGCTGGCACCTGATCGACCGCAAGGCCCGGGTCGTCACGATCACAGAAGGTGAAATCGACGCCATGACGTTGCACCAGATGCGCGTCCCAGCGCTGTCCGTGAACCAAGGGGCAGGCAACCACCAGTGGATCGAAGTTGACTGGGAAAAGCTCGAGCGGTTCGACGAGATCCTGATCTGCTTCGATCACGACGAGGCCGGCGACAAAGGCGCTGCGGAGGTCATCCGCCGGCTGGGTATCGACCGCTGCAAGCGGGTCCACCTGGGCGCGAAGGATGCGAATCAGTGGCTGCAGGAGGGTGCTGACGCCTGCGATTTCCAGACCGCCATGAGCGAGGCCCGACCGCTGGACCCAGAAGAACTGCGCAATGCGGACGATTTCACCCCACAGGTAGAAGCGTTGTTCTTTCCGGACCCGGCGGCGCCGCGGGATCCCTTGATCAAGTTCGACAAGGCGTTCGACTTCTTCGAGTTCCGCCGCGGTGAATACACCTGCTGGACCGGCATCAACGGGCACGGCAAGAGCCTCATGCTCGACCAGATCCTGCTCGGCCTCATGGAGCAGGGCGAGCGCGTCGTGATCTTCTCCGGCGAGATGCCCCCTGCCAAGCACCTGCAGCGCATGCACAAGCAGGCCACCGGCCTCCATCGGCCAACGCGCGAGTACATCCGTGCGGTTGGTGCCTGGCTCCGTGACCGGTGCTGGCTGTTTGACCTGGTCGGCACGGCGAAACTGGACCGCCTGCTAGAAGTCTTCGCCTACTCGGCGCGACGCTACGGCGTTCGGCACTTCGTGATCGACAGCCTGATGATGATCGACGTCCCTTCGGATGGCCCGGGCGCGATCACGAAGCAGAACGAGGCCGTGCAGAAGATCGTCGCCTTCAAGAAGGCGCACGATGCTCATGTCCACCTCGTAGCTCACCCCCGGAAACTGAAGGACGAATCGGAAGCCCCCGGGAAGATGGAAGTGGCTGGCGCCGGCGGCATCGTCAACGGCGCCGACAACGTGTTCTCGATCTGGCGCGCCCAGAAGGACGAAGCACCAGCGAACCCCAACGATCCTGACGCGGTGGAGGCTTGGCTGAAGGAACAGGCCGACATCGACGCCAAGCTGATCCTGAAGAAGTCGCGCTACGGCGAATTCCAGGACTACACGCTGCGCCTGTGGTTCGACAAGCCGTCCATGCAATTCCGATCGCAGCAGCGGCGCTACCCATATTCCTACGTCCCTTTCTCAACTCAGGAGCCCCAATGTCCGAGCAATACGCACTCCTCTGGAGCAAGAAATCCAACGGATTCCATGTCGAACCCGTCTCACGAACCGTCGAGTCCGGCATGCGCATCTTCCTGAACAACCAGGGGAGCGACTACCTCGTCATCGCGGCGGGAAGCGCCGAAGAGGTCGCCAACAAAGCAGACGAGCTGCGCCCCGTGCTCTTCGAGCGCGAGGGGGTCAAGCGCCTGTACGGAACCGATTCGGAATGAAGGAGCGACTTTGAGCAACCCGGACGCACCACTGATCGACGAGCGCCTGACCAGCGCGACGAACACGTCCAATCTGCACCTGGATACCAGGGAGGGAAGTCCCACCAGCGATGCCGACGTGATCACTGCGGCCGGCTGGACGTCGAAGACGGTCGAGTACGTGATTGGCCGCAACCTCATGGCGCTGCACTCGGAATGGGACCGCGCAGAGCATCCCCGGATGCCGAAGCCGCACGACATCGAGCGGATCGCGGCCGGCCTGCCGTCGATGGTCGACATCGAAGTGATCGGCGCAGACGGCGGCAAGACCCGCAAGAGCGTGCCGCGCCTGGTCGCCGCCAAGATCGAGGCGGAGAAGTGGTTCGACCTGGAGCGCCTCCGCTTGTTGGGCAAGCTCAAGACGCTGCCCGCGGCCCAGGCAGGTCTGGTGGAGTGGGCGACGATGAACGGCATCGAGGGCGCCGCGGCCAAGGTTCGCTCAGTGCTCTTTTGGTGGCTCGATCACCAGTGCCCGCGGTGCAACGGCACGAAGTACGAGGTTGTGCCGGGTACGAATCGCCAGTCGAACCGGACGTGCCCGCCTGCGCATGCCGGCGGCTGCAACGGTGTGGGGGAGCGCCCGCTTCCCCATGGCAAGGACGGCCGGCAGATCGAGGCCCACATGATCGAGTGCGTGCATCGGGCGCGACAGAAGATCCGGAAGTTCACGTCGCACTCGCACATCGTGTAACTCCATGCTATGCTGCGGGCCGAGACCGCAGGCGGCGCTGACCGCCTCGCACTCGAATCTTCCGGCACCAGCCGCACGAACTACTCCAAGGTGAAAGCCTTGCGAGGCGACCGCGATAGGGAAGGTGTCTGCAGAAACAACGAAGCCCGCATGAAGCGGGCTTTTTTGTTGGCGGGCTAGGTTAGGCGTTGTAGTAGCGGAAGGTCTTTGCCAGTTTCACGCTGAGTTCCGGTGCCTCTTCGTCAACGGCTCGAACGAACTCCGAGTGAGCTTGTGAGAAGGCTTGAAGAAGAGTCTGAAGCATCTGGAGTTCTTTCGGATCGGGAATGCCGACTGGGGCGCGACCCCTTCCCACGGCATTGGCGCTCAACAGAAAGAAGTCCGCTCTGGATTCAAAGCCCCAGGCCTGGCCCTCCAGATCCGATGGCGAGCCAGCCTGACCCATAGCAGCCGCAATCTCTTGGAGTTCAAGCGCATGATGGTCGGTTGTTGATTTGCCGCCAAACGGCTCGTCCCAAGCGAAGTGGATGAAATGACTCAGGACTCTGACGATGTCGTCCCAATGGGTGGCGATGGCGGTGGCAGCATTCGCTACTGCCGCGGCGGCTCCTGCCACTCTCGCGTAGACCGCGACCTTCTTGGCTGCGCCATCTACCTTCTTGATGGCCTTGTGACGGCGGGCTCTTAGATGTGTGCCGCACAGATCTTTGTTGTCCTTTGCGGGGTTGGTGCATTGGGTGCCGTCCTTGCGGATCGCAATGCATTTTTGTGTGAGCGATTCCACGAACTACTCCTCTGTGCCGGCGCCAAAGCGGTTCCACAGAAACGAAACGGAGTGCGCCCCGCGTCGCTGCCCATCAAATATTGTAGGCATTTCGTCTTATGCCTCGATAGAATTCGCGGCATGCTCAAACCCGCCATCCTTTTGTTCGCTCTTGCAGCCTCGTGCTCCGCCAACGCTGCGTCGTCGCTGTGTGAGAAGACGCACGCGGCCGAAAGCTGGGTTAAGGGTGTAGTCGTTGGTGGAGCCGCTGCCGCGGGAGTTGGAGCTGGCGCAGTGGGAACGACTACTGCACTGGGTATTACTGCGGTGACGCACAGTTCGGGCGCGGCCATCCTGACGGGAAGCGCCGGCTATATGGGAGGAACGCTCGGAGTTACGGCCACCACTCTTGGCTTCGCACCGGTGGTGTTGGTGACGGGTGCCGTTGTTGGCGCGGGCGCTTTCGGCGCGATGTACTACTGTCGCGACAAGCGGTAGTAGTCGGCTGGCCATCGAGACGGCGCTCTCCAAAATCGGTTGGCCGACCGTGAAATAGTTTCCGATTCGCTCAGCGTTACGGCGCACTGAGGCGGCAGCTCGTTGCGTGGCGCTGCCAACGCGCTCATGATGAAGTCGCTCGTTGGAATCTCTTCTCCAAGGTCGGACCACCCGGCCTCCTGCCCCGACTGGTGACGGCCGGGGCTTTTTCATTCCTTTCTTCTAGACAGGCACAATTGCAACGGATTGTTTGTCTTGAAGGATCGGGATGCAAAGCAAGAAGGTATTGGCCGCAGCGGCGTTTGTTATTGCGACGAATCTCGCAGCTGCGGATGCCGTCGTCGTCGGCGCTGGAGCCTCGGTGAAGTGCGGCGATTGGTTGGCTGATCGATCCACGTCGGGGCGCGTAACGCGCGCAATGTTCGCTAGCCATTGGATTCAAGGCTTCCTATCAGGTATCAACACGGAGCGATTGGCCCAAAAGGCGCGGCCTCAGTTTGACGTTCCGAGCCATGATGTGCTGAATGCCATGCTGGACAAGCATTGCCGCAACGATCCACTGCAATCGGTGTGGGAGGCGTCGATGGACATCGCTTCCGAACTGACCGAGCGGTCGGCGATTCCCGCGAAGTAGCAGACGGCAATAGTTCCAAGCCGCCCAGGTTCGCCTCGGCGGCTTTTCCGTTTCTGCGGTGTAGATCAGTAGGTAGATCAGCGGGCTCATAACCCGCGTGTCGCCCGTTCGAGTCGGGCCGCCGCAACCATGTTCGCCGGTCGGCCACACCCCATAGGCATAGCCAAAGGGCCGCATCCGGCAACCTTCAATCGGTGCTCACCGATAACAGAGCAGGCGGGTTCGATTCCCGCTCGTTGGCCGAGATCTGGTGAAGGACGCGAGGTGGCACCCGCGATAGGGCGAAAGCCCGTTGAGAGTACCCGGCTTGCCTACCGGGAGGCCATGAACACCAACCGCCGTTTCACACCGCTCAACCTGAGAGCGGCGCGCTGGGCGGTCAATACGGCGCGGTACTCCTAGCGTCAAGCTCCTGGCGCAATCAGGCACGGAAGAACGGCAGGTAGCCAGCTGAGAGGTAAGTCCCTATGGCCGCCAGATTCGACAACACGGATGGACGCCTAAGAGGCAGAGCCCTGCAGGCACGTCGCCTCAGGGTGTGGAGCAAGGACCCGAGCTGCGCGGGATGTGGAAGGTTCACGGACTACCCGGCAGGGTTCCAACTGGACCACATCAAAGCCTTGGTCAACAAGGGCGACGACACCGACGAGAACAGCCAGGTGCTGTGCCTGCCATGCCATGAGGCAAAGACAAGGCGTGACCTCGGTCAAAAGGAGACGGTGCAGATCGGGGTGGACGGGTGGCCGACGTAGGGGGGGGGAGTTTCCAGATTCTGGATGGACCCTCTCGGAAACCGGTTCTGGCCAACTCTTCACGCATCCACAATTCAGGATATAGGGTAAATGCCCAGGCAAAGAACACCCAAGGCGAAGGCCGAGGTATCGGGGGCCGCGGCGAAGAACGCGGCCAGGTTCAAGGACCGGAAGGCGCCGAAAAGCACTCGTGGACTGGGTGAGCCCTACGCCACCATGACCGACGAGCAGAAGAAGGCATGGGCCGAGATTCAGTATGAGATGCCGTGGCTGACAAGCTCGGATCGCATCATGGTCAGGCTGGCGTGCTCGTGGATTGCGCGCATGGAGAAGGATGATTTGGGCGTGGCTGCTTCGAGCGCGCTGGCGTCCATCCTGTCGAAGCTGGGGGCGACTCCGGTCGACATCAGCAAGGTCACGCATGGCGGCGACGAAGAAGATCCCGAAGACGAGTTCTTCTCCAAACCGCATTGATGCCTATGCGCTGGCCGTGGTGGCCGGCGAGATCGTTGCAGGCCCGCATGTGCGCAATGCCTGCCGGCGACATCTGCTTGACCTGGAGAGAGGGCACGAGCGCGGCCTGTACTTCGATGAAGCGGCGGCGCAGCGGGCATTCGAGTTCTTCGAGGGCATGCTCAAGCTGTCGGAAGGGCAGTTTGAAGGGACGCCGTTCCGTCTGGACCCGAGCCAGGCGTTCATTGTTGGCTCGCTGTTCGGCTGGAAGCGTGCGGATGGCACTCGGCGGTTTCGTCGCGCGTTCATCGAGCAGGGCAAGGGGAATGGCAAGAGCCCGATGGCGGGCGGGATTGGTCTGTATGGCCTGATGGCAGACGGCGAGGCCGGCGCCCAGGTCTATGCGGCGGCGGCCAAGAAGGAGCAGGCCGGCATTCTGTTTGCGGATGCCGTGAAGATGGTAAAGGCGTCTCAGGCGCTGAAGAAGCGTCTAGAGTTCTCGGGCGGAGAGGGGCGCGAGTACAACATCGCCTATCACCGGAACGCGAGCTTTTTCCGTCCGGTGTCGCGGGATACCGGGAAAACGGGTTCAGGCCCGCGGCCTTCGTTCGTGCTGGCCGATGAGGTCCACGAGCTGCCGGATCGCAAGAGCATCGAAATGCTGGAACGGGGCTTCAAGTTCCGCCGGCAGCCGCTGCTGTTCATGATCACGAACTCCGGGAGTGACCGGAATTCCGTGGCTTGGGAGGAACACGAGCACGCCGTGAAGGTGGCGGCAGGGCATACAGAGGCGGTGAACGACCCGACATTCGTCGGTGACGTGATAGATGACACGACGTTCAGCTACGTGTGTTCGCTGGATCAGGGGGATGACCCTCTGCGCGATCCGTCGTGTTGGCCGAAGGCAAACCCGCTACTGGGCGTGACGATCACCGAGCAGTACCTTTCGGATGTGGTGGCGCAGGCCAAGGCGATTCCTGGCCAGTTGAATGGCATCCTGCGATTGCATTTCTGCGTGTGGACGGATGCCGAGACGGCGTGGATGACGCGGGCCACGCTGGAGCCGGCACTGGCGCAGTTCGACCCGGATGTCGAGCACGCCGGGAAGAAGGTCTTCACGGGGCTGGACCTCTCGCAGAACCGGGACATCACTGCCAAGGCGTCAGTAGTTCAGACCGGACAGACGAAGGACGGCAAGCCGACGTTCGACGCATGGGTCGAGGCTTGGACGCCGGGAGACACGATTCAGGCGCGCGAGTTGCTGGACAAGATCCCGTACACGGTCTGGCGCGATCAGGGGCACATACACGCGCCAGCAGGGGGGAACATCAACTACCGGCACGTCGCCCAGGCGCTGGCCGAGGACGCCGAGAAGTTCGACGTTCAGATGGTGGCTTACGACCGGTACGCCTTCAAGCGTTTTGAAGAGGCCGTCGAGGAAATCGGCTTGGAGCTTGAGTTCATCGAGCACCCGCAAGGTGGAACGAAGAAGGGCCAGCCCACCGAGGAGATGAAGAAGGCTGCCGAAGCCAAAAAGGAAAAGGCCGAAGGGCTTTGGATGCCTGGCTCGCTTCGGCTTCTGGAAGATGCGTTGTTGGAGAAGCGGATTCGTCTTCGGTCCAACCCGGTGCTGATCTCCGCAATGATGTCCGCGGTCATCGAAGAGGACAAATGGGGCAACCATTGGCTGGCCAAGACTCGGTCGATCAACAAGATCGACGCCGCCGTTGCGCTGTGCATGGCTTTCGGTGCGGCGAACGCTGTGTTCGTACCAAAGCGAAAACCTCAACTTTTCATCATCTGAAGGCCCGCCAAGTGCGGGCCTTTTTCATTGGAACCCCAGCTATGACGACCAAGCGAACCGTTGCCGTCGAAGACCGCGCCTACGCGGTGTTCGAGTTGAAGGCTGTCGAAGAGGGCGAGCGTCGTGTTTTCCGCGGCATGGCCACGACGCCAGGCGTCGACCGGGTGAACGACACGATCAACCCGATGGGCGCGAAGTTCAAGAATCCGCTGGTCCTGCTGCATCAGCACGACCGCGATTCCCCCATCGGCCAGGTGCGATTCAGCAAGCCGACTGAGAAGGGCATCGAGTTCGAAGCGGAAATCCCCGTTGTCTCGGAGCCCGGCCCGTTGAAGGACCGCGTCGACACGGCATGGCTGGAGATCAAGCACGGCCTCGTGCGCGCTGTGAGCGTCGGCTTCCGGCCGATCAAGTACGCCTTCAAGGAAGACGGAGGCATCGACTTCCAAGAGGTCGAGATCTACGAACTTTCAACGGTGAGCATCCCGGCCAACGCCGAGGCAACGATCACCTCCATCAAGTCCGCGAGTGAAACGCTGCTGGCCGCGTCTGGCCGCAAAGCAGCCGCATTCGTTCGCATCCCTCCCGGCGTTTCGGGAAGCCCTGCCCGCAAGGGCGTTGTCTATTTCAACCCGAAAGGCTGAATCATGAACATTCAAGACCAAATCAAGCGGCTCACCGAGCTGCGCAATCAGAAAGCCACCGAGCAACTGGCGATCCAAGAGAAGGTCGCGACCGAGGGTCGCACCAAAGATGCCGCCGAGCGCGAAGCCTTCGCCGGCCTGACTTCCGAGATCAAGATGATCGACGAGGAACTGGCCGACCTGAAGGAAATGGAAGCCGTCCAGGCGACCAAGGCCGTCCCGGCTGCCGGTGGCACGCCCGCTGCTGCCTCCACTTCCCGCGGCGCCATCGCTACCGGCGGCGCTCCGGCGATCCACGTCAACAAGGAAGCCGACGAGAAGTTCAAGGGCCAGCACTACACCCGCCTGGTGATCGCCAAGGCGCTGGGCCGGCTGATGGACATGTCGCCGGTCGCCGTCGCGCAGCAGCGTTGGGGCAAGTCGAACCCGAAGCTGGTCGAGGTCGTCAAGGCGGCCGTGGCCGGCGGCGGTTCGGGTGCCGGCGAGTGGGGCGCCGAGCTGGTGCAGGTGAATAACCAGTACCTGGGCGACTTCATCGAGTACCTGTACGCGCAGACCGTGTACGACAAGCTGCCGCTGCGCCAGGTGCCGGCGAACGTCATGATCAAGGGTCAGGACGGCGCCGCCACCGGCTACTGGGTGGGCGAATCGAAGGGGATTCCGGTCAGCAAGGCGGACTTCATGTCTGTCAACCTGACGCCCCTCAAGGTCGCCGCCCTGGCGGTCGTGTCGAACGAACTGCTGCGCGACTCGTCGCCCTCGGCCGAAATGCTGGTGCGCGATGCCCTGGTGCAAGCCTCCTCGCAGCGCGTTGACCAGACGTTCCTGTCCGCTGCCGCGGCATCCGCTGGCGTCTCGCCAGCCGGTATCCTGAATGGGCTGACCCCCATCACCAGCGCCGGCAACGAGATCCAGGACGTGATCGCTGACGTGAAGGCGCTGTACGCCCCGTTCATCGCCGCCAACAACGCCGATGGCCTGCAGTTCGTGACGACCCCGTCGCTGGCGAAGGCCCTGGGCCTGATGCAGAACGCGCTGGGCAACTTCGCGTTCCCGGGCCTGAGCGCGAACGGCGGTGCGCTGCTGGGCGATCCGCTGGTGAGCGGCGGCAACGTCGGCGCGGGCGACATGATCCTGCTGAAGCCGTCCGACATCTACCGCATCGGTGACTACGGCATCGAGGTTTCGATCTCGCGTGAAGCGTACATCGAGCAGGACTCGGCTCCGACCGGCGCCACCGATACGCCGGCCGCGGCTTCGGCCAATGGCACGTCGATGTTCCAAGAGGAATCAACCGCGATCAAGGTGGTGCGCCCGATCAACTTCGCCAAGCGCCGCGCGTCGGCCGTGGCGTTCATCGACTCGGCCGCCTACGGCGATCCCGAAGTGCCGTGATGACCTGGCCGGGCCTTCGGGCCTGGCCTCGCACTCCCTGCGTTCAACGGCCTGCTTCACGGCGGGCCGTTTTGCATAGGACGTGCCCCACAAAGGAAAACGACATGCCCGAACTCATCGCAACGCGCCGCTTCACCTACGGCACCCGCCGACTGCAGGCGGATGACCCATTTCCGGCCACGAAGCAGGATGCCCGCGTGCTGACGGCACTCGGCAAGGCACGGTACGCCACGGCTGCTGTGACGGCGCCGGTCCAGAAGCAGGAGCCTGTTGTCGAGACGCCCGAAGTCGCCGCTCAGGAAGCCGCGCCCGAAGTCGCCGCTGCACCGGCTGCGCCGGAGGCCACGGCTGCTGTGACGGCGCCGGGCAAGCGCGGTCGAAAGGCGCAGGTCAAGTGAGCAGTTTCGCTGCCACCTTGCGCGCCCAGAACGTGGTGAGCGCAGCGATGCCGAAACCGCAGGAGAAGGCTTTGCCTGTACCTCGCGCGCTGACTTCGGTGGACGGCGGCTGGCTGACTATCTCCCAGTCGCCCTACTGGTTCCAGTCGGACATCAAGGCGCCGGTCGAGACGATCCTGTCTCACCCCACGGTCTACGCCTGCGTCTCACTGATCGCCAACGACATCGGCAAGCTGCGAACCCGCCTGATGGCCTTGGGTTCGAACACCATCTGGACGGAAACGACCAATCCGGCTTTCTCCCCGGTGCTCAAGCGGGCGAACCGCTACCAGAACCAGATCCAGTTCAAGCAGGCTTGGATCATGTCGAAACTGCTGGCGGGCAACATGTACGCCCTCAAGCAGCGCGACGGCCGCGGTGTCGTCGTCGGCCTGTACATCCTGGACCCGCTCTGCACGGTTCCCCTGGTGGCGCCCGATGGTTCGATCTTCTACCAACTGCAGCCCGACAACCTGACCGGCCTGGAGCAGACGCAAATCGTCGTCCCGGCCAGCGAGATCATCCATGACCGGATGAACTGCTTGTTCCATCCGCTCGTCGGCGTGTCGCCGCTGTACGCGGCCAGCTTGTCGGCCGAGCAGGGCCTGCAGATCCAGAAGGATTCCAAGCGCTTCTTCACCCAGGGCGCGAAGCCGAGCGGCATCCTGGCTGCGCCTGGACAGATCAGTCAGGAGACGGCGAAGGAGTTGAAGGACTACTGGACGAGCAACTTCACGGGCGACAACGCCGGCCGCGTGGCGGTAGTAGGGGATGGGATGCAATACCACCCCATTCGGATGACCTCGGTGGATTCGCAAACGACCGAGCAAGTCAATCTGACCTCGCAATTCATCGCCCAGGCGTTCCATGTGCCGCTCTTCAAACTGGGCATGGGCACGATGCCAGCCGGCCAGAAGGTTGGCGACATGAACCTCATCTACTACAGCGACTGCCTGCAATCCTTGATCGAGGAAATGGAGGCGTGCCTCGATGATGGACTTGCGCTGCCTACCGGCATGCGTACCGAGTTGGAACTGAGCAACCTGCTGCGCATGGACCCGGCGAGCCAGGCCGACATGCTGAGCAAGTTCGTCGGCGGCGCGATCATGGCCCCGAACGAAGCTCGTCTGCAGGTCAACCTGCCGCCTGTTGCCGGTGGAGATGCTGTCTACCTCCAGCAGCAGAACTACTCGCTCGAAGCTCTGGCCGAGCGCGACAAGACGAATCCACTCGCCGCGCCGCCCGCTCCCGCGCCGGCCCCGGCCCCTGCGCCCGAACCGCCGCCCGAGGCCAAGGACTACACCGCGCAGCTGCTTGCAGATCTGGCCGAGCGCGCAAAGGCGCTCCCCGAACTGACCATTGAACCCGAGGCCGCCCATGCTTGACACCAAGGCTCTTGCGGCCACGCTTCTCGAAACCGTCCAGAAATGGATCGAACCCGCGTTGAAGACGCTTGGTGGCAGGCTCGCTGCGCTGGAGCAGCAGGTCAAGAGCATTCCGGCTGGCCCGAAGGGTGATCCTGGTGAGTCGATCAAGGGCGAGAAGGGCGACCCGGGCGAACGCGGCGAGCGCGGCGAATCTGTCCAGGGAGAACGCGGCGAGAAGGGCGATCAAGGCGAGCCGGGCCGCGACGGCAAGAGCGTCAGCCTGGACGACGTTGCACCGCTCCTGGAGAGCATGCACGCCAAATGGGCGCTCGAATGGGAGCGCCGCGCGCAGGACGCGCTGTCCAAGGCCCTCGACTCGATCCCCGCGCCGCGCGATGGACGCGATGGCAAAGACGGTCGCGACGGGCTCGGCTTCGATGATGTGCAGGTCGAGCACGACGGCGAGCGCACCGTGACGATTCGGCTCGTCAAGGGTGAAATGTCGGTCGAACGCGCATTCCGCATGCCGGTGGTCATCGACCGCGGCGTGTTCGTGGAGCGCGCCTACGAGGCCGGCGACGGCGTGACCTGGAATGGCTCGTTCTGGATTGCCCAAAAGGACGCCCCGGTGGGTAAGCCTGGTGAACCGGAGTCCGAAGGCTGGCGCCTGGCGGTGAAGAAGGGCCGCGACGGCAAGGATGGCCGCAACGGCATCGACAAGACGGCTCCGGTGAAGCTATGAACCTCGTGACGCTCGACGAAGCCAAGCTGCGCCTGCGGGTCGACGGCACGGCGCTGGACACCGACATTGAGCTGATGATTGGCGGCGCCTCGACACTCGTGCTGCGACACCTCGACGACGCGGCAAACGAATTCCTGCTGGATGTCAACGGCGACCCGATTCCGGAGCAAGACGTTGTAGTGCCGGACGACGTGAAGAACGCGACCCTCTACATGGTTGGCGTGATGCTGCGCGATCCGGACGGTGCAGAAGGCAAGGACTGGGACATCAACTACCTGCCGCGACCCGTGACCGCACTGCTCGTTTCTCGGCGCAAGCCGCCTCTGGCATGAAAGCCGGACCGCTCAATTCCCGCGTGCTCCTGCAGCGCCTGGTCGAAACGCCCACCGGTACGGGCGGCACAACTCAGGCGTGGGTGGACATCGCGCAGGTCTGGGCGCATCTGCGCCACCAAAGCGGCATGGAGGTCGTGCGCAGCGCCGCGGTCCCTGTCAGCCTCGTGAAGGCCAGCATCCGCATTCGGTTCCGCGAGGACATCGATGCAACCTGCCGGGCGGTGTACGGCAGCACGGTCTATTCGATCCTCGCCGTGATCCCTGACAGCGTCGGGCGCGAGTACGTTGACCTGGTGTGCGAGACGGGAGAAAACAATGGTTAGCACCGTCACCATCAAGGTCGAGGGCCTGAAGGAGTTGGGCGATGCGCTGAGCAAGTTGTCGGTGGACATGTCGGGGAAGATCGCCCGCGCGGCGTCGAATGCGGGCGCGCAGGTGGTCAAGAAGGCCGCCATCGCAAACGCCCCCATGTCGGACCAGCCCCACCAGTTGGGCGTGCAAAAGGACCAGATCGCGCAACCCGGCAACCTGAAGAAGAACATCATCGTCAAGCGCCTGCCGCCTGCAGAGCGCACCGTGACCGAAGAGCATATCGTCACCGTCCGCCACGGCTCCGGGAAGGTTCCGAAGGACGCCTTCTACGGTCGGTTCGTGGAGTTCGGCACGGCCAAGATGGCGGCTCGCCCGTTCCTTCGCCCTGCCTTGGACAACAACAAGCAGGCCGTCATTGACGCGATGAAGGCGCGGCTGAAGCAGCGCATCGACAAGGCGAACAAGGCATGAGCCTCGAACAGACCATCTTCGCCGCCCTGGCGCCACTGGTGGCCAACCGGGTGTATGCGAGCACCTTCCCGCAGAAGCCAGAAGTGCCCATTACGCCGGCCATTCTTTTCACCTTCATCAGCGACACGCCAGTTCAGGACATCTGCGGCGACGACGCCGCAAACACCTCGGACACCCGGATTCAGGTGGACGTGTATTCGACCGATTTCGACTCGGCGCGCGCCCTGCGCCTGCAAGTTCTGGCGGCGATGGCTGCCGTCACCCCGCCGACCCGCAATGAGGGCGGATTCAGCACCTACGAGCCCGAACTGAAGTTGCATCGGTGCTCCATGGACTTCATTCATTCGCCAAGCAGCACGTAGCTGCACCCACGTTTCCCAAGCCAAGGCCGCCACTGAGCGGCCTTTTTGTTTTGTGTCAGTCCGTCAGTAAAGAAAGCAGGTAAACCATGTCTTCCGGTCAACGCTTCAAATTCAACGGCTCCCAAGTTCAAGTGAGCATCGGCTCCGGGGTAGCCAAGAACATCACCGACATCACGGAAGCCGACCCGGCGGTCGTGACCTCTACGGCTCACGGGCTGGCGCTCGGCACTGTCGGCCGCATTGCTGCGGTCGTCGGCATGACCGAGCTGAACAACAAGCTGTTCGTGGTCGACAACCCTGCAACGGACGACTTCGAACTGGCCGGCGTCGATTCCACCGGCTACACGCCGTACACCTCGGGCGGCACGTTCACTCCGCTGACCTACTCGGACTTCTGCGAACTGACCGGCGCGGATCAGCAGGACGGCACCGCCGACGAGATCGACGTGACGACCGTGTGCTCGACGGCGAAGGAATTCGAGGTGGGACTGTCCGACTCGGGCACGCTGACCCTGAACTACAACTACGCGCCGAACAGCACCATCCAGGACGCCTTCCGCGCTGCCAAGAAGGCTGGCACTGAGGTTGCAGTCCGAATCACCTTCCCGAACGCGGGCGGCACCATCGTGATGATCGGCAGCGTCCAGCAGTCGAGCTTCACTGGTGCGGTCGGCCAGGTCTGGACCGGCAACACGCAGCTCAAGCTGACCGGCGAGATCTTCGTTCTGTGATGAAGAGGATCACGAGCCACTCCGAGCAGGGGCAGCGCATCCACGCGTTTCTCTGCAAGGAGTTGGGAATCCCCCCCCCGGATTGCACAAGCGTCAAGGTCGAGTACGGCGTCAACACGCCGTTCTCCGTGACGGTCGGCTTCCATGCGACCACGTCCGAACAGGACGCCATCCCCATCAATACCCCCGGTGACTTCGCGAAGCACTTTCGCGTCAAGGATCTTCGCAATGAATAAGGCCGACATCAAGGCGCGCATCGCCGCCACCGCCCATCCCAAGCCCCGCCTGTGCAAGGACGTTCCTGAGTGGGGCGACTTCTACATTCGGCCCGCCGTCGTCGGTGACATCGATGACGCCGGCCCGGAGGTGGACCAGCGCACCCGCGTTGCCACGGGCGTTGCCAACTCCGTGTGCGATGAGAACGGCGAACTCGTCTTCGACCGCAAGAACGCGGACGACATGACCGTCCTCCTGGGTCTGCCCAACAGCCTGATTGCCAAGCTCTCGCGTGCCATTGACGGTTCAACCGTCAACACCACCGAGAAGGCCCAGGAACTGGGAAACGACTCACCCCCCGAGACCGCTTCAAGCTCGACCTAGCGGAATCGCTGGGGGTGACGTTGGCAGCCGTCAACGCCATGACCGAGCACGAATTCACCTTGTGGATGGTGCGCGGTCCCCTATGGCCGAGGCGGCTCGAACTGCTTCTGATTCAGTTGACCACCGTTCTGGCTCAGGTCAACGGCAACAAGACCCGGATGAGCGACTTCGACATGTTCTCCAAACACCGTGAAACCGAGAGCGAGAGCGCGGCGTTCAGCCTCGGGAATATGGCTGGCGCTGGCGTGCGCAAGCTGGGCCAGGGGAGGCGCAAGTAATGGCTGCATCGCTTGGCGCATTGGTCGTGAGCCTTGGGCTCGACGCCGCCTCCTTTACCAGTGGTCTTTCCAAAGCGGAGTTCCAAGCCAGGAAGTTCGGCGAGCAGTTGGGCGCCGGCCTGCGCAACGCCGGCACGCTGGCCGTCGCCAGCCTGGCTACGGTCGGCTCTGCCGCCCTGGCTGCCGGTGTCGCGTTCGACTCCCTCATCAAGCAGGCCGGCGACTTCCAAGACCTGGCCGAGAAGACGGGCGGGAGCGCGGAGGGCCTCGCATCCCTGGCTGTTGCTGCCGGGACTGCTGGCGTCTCGATGGATGCCATCGCTGGCGCATCGGTCAAGCTCACCAAGAACCTGACCGGCGTTGACGACGAGTCCAAGGACGCCGGTGCAGCCCTAAAGGCGCTGGGCATCAACATCGAAGAGTTCAAGGCGCTGAAGCCTGAGGACCAGATGGTTGCACTCGCGCAGTCCTTGGCTGGCTTCGAGGACGGCGCAGGCAAGACGGCTGTAGCGGTCGCGCTTCTCGGCAAGTCGGGCGCCGATGCGCTCCCGTTCCTCAAGGCGCTGGACGAGCAGGGCGGCAAGCATGTCATCTTGACGGCCGAGATGATCGCCCAGGCAGACGAGTACAGCGATAAGCAGGCCAAGTCCCGCGCAGAGCTGAATCTGTACGCCCAGGCCCTCGCCACTCAGGCGCTGCCGGCCATGACCGCGTTCACGGGCGCGGCCACGGACATGATCAAGGAGATCTTAGGCGTCGACAAGAGCACCAAGGATCTGGCGAACAGCACCGCCGTCGCTGACTTTGCCGAAAAGGCAGTGAAGGCGCTGGCGTTCATCGTGGACTCGGCTGACGGCGTCATTCGCGTTTTCGAAGGGATCGGCAAGACCATCGGCGCCGCGGCTGCGCAAGTGGCGGCGATTGCCTCGGGCGAGTTCAAGCAAGCTTCCCAGATCGGCAAGGAATGGGCTGCGGACATGCAGGCCATTGCCAATCGGGAATTCTTCAGCACGAAAGTGCAGCGCCGTCTCGATCAGCAGAAGCAGGACGCGGCCAATGCGGCGCAGTTCGGCTTCGGCAATCGCCCGGGCGCCGGCCAGCAACTGACCTTCCAGGGCGCCACCAAGAAGGGCGGCGGTTCTGGCAGCGATGCGACGAAGAAGCTGCTGGACAACGAACTCAAGGCACTGGAGAACGCAGCCAACGAAGAGCGCGACATCCTGGCCTCGCGCAACAAGATGCTCGACCTCTACAACGGGGCCGCGCTGATCTCCACGAAGGACTACTACGAAGGCCGTCGTGTTGCTGCTGAAGAGGCAGTCGCCTCTCAAGCCACGATCTACGACCAGGAAATCGCCGCGCTTCAGGCTTTCCAGGCTAAGGCTGCAAAGGCCACGGATCGCGAGTCGGCTCAAGGGAAGATCAACGACCTGCTGGCCAAGAAGGCGAAGCTGTACCGAGACGCCGCCGAAGCGTCTGTTGAATCGTCGTTCAAGGAGCAGAAGGCGGCCGAAGATCTGGCCCGCCAGCTCAACGCGGTCAATGCCGAAGTGCTGGAACTCACTGGCAATCTGGCCGAAGCCTCGCGCATTCGCCTGAACGATCAGTTCAGCGACCTCACCAAGCGCTTGACTGCCAACGGAGATACCACTGGTCTTGCCCAGGTCGGCCGGCTGAAGCAGCTCAAGCAGGCCCAGGCCGAGTACGGGCAGGCATCCGAACAGGTCGGCCAGATAACGGAGAGCCTGCGCATCCAAGAGGAACGCATTCAGCTTTCTCGCCAAGTCGGCGCCGATAGCGAGCTATCCAGCTTGGTCAAGCTGCGTGAGGCCCGTTCGGGCGCCTTGGAGCAGATGCGCGCTCTTGTGGAGGCGCAAGAGGCGATTGCCAACGCCTCTGGTAGTCCGAAGCTTGTCCAAGAGGCAGAGCGTGCGCGACTGGAGCTGGATAAGTTGGCCGCGACAGCGGACCCGCTGGCCGACAAGTTCAACAACTTGATCAGCGATGCCGGTGCAAACGCATTCACCGACTGGATCACCGGGGCCAAGAGCGCGGGCGATGCCTTCAAGAGCTTCGCCGATACGGTTATCAACCAGATCATGCGCATGGCGCTCGAAAGCGCGTTCAAGGACATGACGGGTGGCTTGCTCGGAAGTAGTGGCGGCTCTGGTGGGTCTATCGGCTCGTTCCTTTCGAGTCTGTTCGGCAAGGCAGGCGGCGGCATGGTCGGCCCCTGGGGCATGCACCGTGTCAATGAGAACGGCCCCGAGCTGCTCGACGTGAACGGCAAGCAGTACCTCATGAACGGCAGCCGCAATGCGCGCGTCATCCCGAACAGCGCACTAGGTGGCGGTGGCGGCGGGGTTGTCATCAATCAGAGCTTCGCCGCTGGCACGGATCGCCGCACGGTCGACCAGGCCGCGCTTTCTGCTGGCCGCGCCGTTGATCGCTCTCGGAGGAACACATGAGCATTCAGGTCTACGACGACGTGATCCTCTCCAAGAACGTCATCCGCGCCGGCGCATCTGGCCGGATGACCCGTGCCAACGACCGAAGCATGGCGCCGAGCGGCTATGCCAGCGTCAACGCGGTACGTGACGTGACTCTGCGCGAGTACCTGTTCGGCGTGAAGCCGATGCTTCTGCCCTTCTGGGCGAAGGTTCGGGCGATCTGGAACATCACCGACTCCGGCGCGTTCGGATTCCTGATCCAAGACCCGACGAACCCCGCAGTCACGGTCGACTTGAGCGGACTGCAGGGCTACATGTCCGGCGTGGAGTTCGGCACTGTCGGCTTCGGCAACGGCTGCCCTACCTACGGCCTGCGCCAGCTTGAAAAGGCGGATGGCTCCACTCGCGTCTACGCGCAGGCCGTCACCCGGTTGAAGGGGGCGCCGACGGTCTACCGCGGCGGAACGCCGGTCACGGTTGGGGTGGCCGCTGGAAACATCGCCATCAGCGCAGGCCCTTCCTACGTCACGTTCGTTGCCGATGCAACGCGCACGGTCACGGGCGTGACGGTGGGGGCGACCACTCAAGTCACGCTGAATTCGGCCATTGGCGTGGTGGTGAACGGTCGTCTCTGGCTCCAGGGCCTGACCGGCGCTGACGCCGCGCTCCTGAATAACCAGAGTCACCAGGTCACGGCCATCACGGGAGCGGGCCTCAATGTCTACACCCTGGCCACCAACACCGCGGGCAAGACCGTCACCGCGGCAGGCCAAGGGCACAAATACCCGCAGCCTGATGAATCGCTCACCTGGGCCGGCGAGTTCTACGTCCCGGTCCAGTTCGCGGAAGACGAATTGAACTGGGAGCTCGTTCGCCCCGGCCATGACGACGACAGGCTGGTAGCCGGGCCTTCGACCACTCTGATCGAGGTCCGCGAAGCATGAGCAAGACGATCTCGATTCCCCTGAAGGCGGATTACGCCCTCGGGTCGACAACCCTTGCCCGCTGCTGGAAGGCCACCCGCAAGGATGGGTTCGTTCTGGCCGTGACGACTTGCGCGCGCGACCTGCTGTTCGAGGGTGTGCTGTACCGCGCTGCCGAAGGCTTCATCCCCAAGGCCATCTCGCAGGAGGCCAGCGCTGCGGTCGCCAACACCGAAGTCGAGGGCTTCCTGTCCGACGACATCACCGAGCTTGAATTCGAGGCGGGGCTTTGGGATGGCGCCACCGTGGAGGTGTTCGAGGTCAACTACCGCGCCCTGGTCAACGGCAAGCTGTGGATCGCCACCGCGACGATGGGCGACATCAAGGTCACGCGCTCGGCCTTCAACGCCGAGCTGCGCGGCCTGGCGCAGAAGCTGCAGAAGGTCGTTGGTCGTGTGGTCACGAAGGGTTGCCCGTGGGTGTTCGGCTCCATGAGCCCGAACGCATGGACGGCGGCTTGCAACAAGGATCTTGGCCCGCTGACCGTCACCGGAACGCTGACCAGCGTCACCGATCTTCGCACCTTCGCAGACAGCGACCGATTCGAGGTTGACGACTGGTTCGGCGCCGGCGTCATCACGTTCCTGACGGGTGCAAATGCCGGTGAGTGGCTGGAGGTCTATTCCTATGCGCAGTCGGGCGGGGCGTTTGTCACCCATCTCCCCTTCCTGAACAACCTGGCAGTCGGCGACAGCTACTCGCTGACCCCTGGGTGCCGCAAGCGCTACACCGAGGACTGCCGCACCAAGCACGCGAACACGAACAACTTCGGCGGCTTCGACCTTGTGCCCGGTGCTGACTCGGTGCTCGGCCTTGGCGGCACGGAAGGGACGAACCTGTGAACGGCGCCGATATCGTGCGTGTCGCGCGTGGATTTATCGGCGTGCGCTACAGGCACCAAGGCCGCAGCCGCAACGGCGTGGACTGCATCGGCCTGCCGGTGTGCGTGCGCGCCGAGCTTGGGCTGTCTCCGCTGGATGCGGCTGGCTACGGCAAGTCCTCCACCGGCTCCGAAATGCTGGACTACTGCAAGGCCAACATGGCCGAGGTGTCGCGCGCCGATCTGCAACTGGGCGACGTGCTGGTGCAGATGGACGGAACGGCGCGCCACATGGCCATCGTGGCGGATTGCGCCTACGGCGGCTTCTCGATCATCCATGCCTGGCTGCCGAATCGCCGCGTGGTCGAGTGCCGGCTCGATGACTACTTCATGCAGACCGTGCGCGGCTGCTTCCGCTTTCCCGAGGTGACGGCATGAGTAACGGTCGTCAGATCGGTTCCATCGTCGGCTCGCTCATCGCAGCCTACTTCACGGCGGGCACCAGCTATGCCGCCTTCGCCGTGGCTGCTGGTGGTGCTGTAGGCGGCGCCATCGGTGGTGCACTGGACCCCGACAAGGTCTTTGGGCCGCGCCTGGATGATCTCAAGGTCCAGTACTCCAACTACGGTGTCGGCATCCCGACGCTGTACGGAACCGAGCGATTTGGCGGCAACGTCTTCTGGTCGACCGACAAGCGAGAGGTTGCGACGACCGAACGATCCGGCAAGGGCGGCAGCGTCAAGACAACGAGCTACGCCTACTTCGTCAACATGCGGCTCTTGCTGTGCGAGACGCCGCGTGATGGCTCCACGGCCGCCATCGTCAAGATCCTGAAGGACGGAAAGCTCATTTGGGATGCGACCAGCGGCATTCCAGTCGGATCAGCCCTGGCGAGCGCAGAGAGCCCCGACGCCTCATTCATCCTGTACCAAGGCCATCAAGACCAGTTGCCGAACCCAGAGGAAGAGGCGTTCCACGGTGGACCCGGAAGCGTATCGGCCTATCGGGGCGTCGTCAGCATCTACATGCGGGATATCAACACGCCTTCGGGGCGCGTTCCGCAGTTCTCGTTCGTGCTATCGAACAGCTACGACGACGCGGTCGAGATTCAGACGATTGCGACGGTTCCGTTGAGCATCCAGAGGTATGGCGGCGTGTGTGCCAGTGATGGCGCGTATCACGCCAACTTCAGCTCATCAACGGGTGTTGGACTGCTCTCCGGGTATCGCGTCGGTGCTGACTATGCCACGCAGATCTTTTCATCTGCCTATCCGGCCAACAACGACGTCTATGGCTTTCGTCCAATTGCTGGCAGTCGGCACGAGATGCTCCGCTCCCGAAGGCCGCAAGGCGGTCCCGACACGGGCACCGTTTTTGTCGAGATCGTTGACATGACGACAGGCACTGTGAGGCCTCTGGCGGAATTTCCATACGCAGCATTTTCTGGAGGACTCGACAGGTTCGGCGGCACCGCATACGACCCGATCTCTGAGACCTATGCATTCACGCAAGGCTTGGCGGTCGCCGGGGACCCGATCTTTCTCGGAGCCCTCTCATCCGTTCCCTGCCCGGTCAGCTACTGCACGGCAATCGCGTTCTACGACAGCCAGATCTACGCCATTTCCTTCGTCAGTACCAGTTCGCCTTCGGCGATCAATGCCTTCTCGATCATTGACGCGGACACGGGCACAGTCGTCAGCTCGATTGCCGGTCCCGCCGGAACGACCTGGGACCCGCGCGCCACAGCCATCCAGGCTGACGCCAATGGCGTGTATCTGTATCTGAACTCGGAAACATTTCCAGGTCCTGGGTCTGTCTATAGGTTGTCCGCGGGAGGCACATGGGAACTGTTGTGCGGGACAGTCAAGCAGTTTTCATCGGTAACCGGTGAAACGGTTTCGCCCCACTTCTTCACCGATGGGAAGGTGGCTGTCACGGGGCCGCATTACGACGGAACGTATGCACTCACGAAGTTTGCGGCCTACGAACTGATTCCCCTTAAGGCCAAGGACATCATCGCGGACCAGTGCGAGCGGGCAGGGGAGTTGCGCTACGACGTGAGCGCGTTGCCGGACACCGACACGGTTCGAGGGTACAAGATCGCCAACCCGGCCAGCGCGCGGGCGAACATCGAGCCGATCCTCACCGCCTTCGGGTACTTCCCTGTCGATGAAGACGGCGCGATCAAGTTCAAGCGCTATGCCGACATCGTGTCGGTGGCGACGGTCACCTTCGATGAACTCGGCCAGGCGGAAAGCGGCAGCGAATCGACCGACACCATGCCGCTGCAGCGCACCCAGGAGATTGACCTGCCGCGCAGCGTCACCGTCACCTACATCGAACCGACGAAGGACTACCAAACTGCCAGCGAGACGGAGATCCGCTTGGTCACCGATGCCACTGAGGACATGCAGGTCCAGTTGCCGGTGTGCCTCGGTTCATCGGATCAGGCCAAGAAGGTTTCGCAGATGGTTCTGTACGACGCTTGGCGCCGGCAGAACCAGCGGTCAACGACCGTCTCACGCAAGTACGCCTTCGTCAGCCCTGGTGATGGCGTGACCATCGAGTACCCGCGCGGCACGTTCAAGCTGTGGCTAGTGCTGTCGACCAACGACAGCGGGGCGCTGTGCGAATGGAACGTTGTCCCAGGCGATGCGGCGATCTTCACGCAGACGGCCGTTGGCGCCACGGGCTACGAAGGCCAGCAGGTCGCCCCGCTCCCGGCACCCACGCGCGCGCAGATCCTCGACATTCCGATCCTGCGCGATGCCGACAACAACGCAGGGCCCTACGTGGCGATGGACAGCGTTGCGCCTGTGCCGGCGGATGCCGAATTGTTCGTCGGCGATGACGACACCAGCCTGCAGAGCCGCGGCACGGTGTCCGCATCCGCGCCACTGGGTTTCGCAGAGACGGTGCTTGGCTCATGGACGCGCAACTTGGTAGACGAGACGAATACCTTCACGGTGTCACTTGGCGACGATGTGTTCAATAGTTGCACGCGGGACGTGCTCCTGGCCAACGGCGGGGAGTTCTGGGCCTATGGTGCGCCGGGCCGCTGGGAAATTGGTTCTTCCGCGCAGGGCGATAGCCTCGGCGGTGGCCGCTACATCCTCTCGCGCCACCTCCGAGGCCTGTTCGGCACCGAGAACAACACCGGCAACCACCAGGCCGGCGACACCTTCGTCCTGCTGCGCGCTGCCGGAATGCTGCGGCCTGACACGGGCGTCGGCGGGATTGGGCAGACCAAGAGCTACCGCGCCGTCACCAAGGGCCGAAGCATCAACTCGGTTGCCTCGCAGACCTACGCCAACACGGGAGAGGGGCTGCAGCCGCTGCGCCCGGTCAATCTGCGCCGCTCGACCAACGCCAGCAGCGACATCACGCTGAGCTGCGACCGGCGTTCGCGCCTGGCCATGAACAACTCGAGTGGTGCGTTGCCATTGGGCGAGGCGGCGGAGTCCTACACCTGGGACTTCTACAGCAGCGGCACGTTTGCGACTCGTGTCGGCTCGCTCGTCAGCACCACCTCGACGCTGACCATCACCAGCGCCCAGCAAGCCGCCTTCGGCCTCACGCCCGGTGCGGCGGTCAACGTTCGCGTCCATCAGGTCAGTGATGCCGTTGGGCCCAGTTCCAACTACCTCCAAGCCACCGTCTAGGCCAAGGACTACCTGAACCACGAAGCCGCCCACCGAGGCGGCTTTTTCATTGCCTCGAAAGATCCCGATGACCATCCTTCAAGACATCCTCGCCGCTGTCGGTTGGCAGACCCGCGTGACGGAGAACTTCCGATCCGTCAGTCCTGCCGGCTTGTATGGCATCAATCCAGCCACGACCACGGGGCTGACGCTGGGCTACCTCGGTGGCGAGTTCAACGGCGTCACCGTCGCCAATGGCACTGTAGTGCTCACGGCCAGCGCGACCAACTACGTTGTTGCGCACCGCACAACCGGAGCGGTGACAGCTGCGACCAACACGACGAACTGGCTGAACACGTCGACCTACATGCAACTGTTCCAGTTCGTGGCTGGGGCGTCGACGTTCACTATCGATGCGACCTCGGACAAGCGGCAGGCATTCGGCGGGGTAGGTGGTGCAGGGAGTTTCACCGGCGGCACGCTCACCAGTGCACTCAATGAAGCCCCGCAAGTCACTCTCGCCTCAGCCACCACCGTGAACATCGGTGCGGCGGCCGCGAACTCGATCACCGTCACGGGCACTACGACGATCACCGCGTTCGACACCATTGCGGCTGGCGCGAAGCGAGAGGTAGTGTTCTCTGGCGCGCTGACGTTGACCCACAACGGCACATCCCTGATCCTGCCAACAGGCGCGAACATCACGACCGCAGCGGGCGATGTAGCCGACTTCGTCTCGCTCGGTTCTGGCAACTGGAGATGCGTCAACTACCTGCGAGCCAACGGCCAGGCGCTGGCGACGCCCGGCGGCGGATTCACTGGCGGCACCCTGTCGAGTGCACTCAACGAAGCCCCCCAGGTCGCATTGGCTTCGGGGGCGACGGTCAACATCGGCGCTGCAGCCGCCAACATGGTGACCGTCAGCGGCACAACCACAGTTACCGCGTTCGACTCGATCGCTACGGGTGCAATCCGGCGTGTTCGATTCCTTGGGGCGCTGACGCTGACTCACAACGCCACGAGCTTGATCCTGCCCGGCGCAGCCAACATCACCACGGCCGCGGGCGATGTGGCGACGATGGAATCGCTGGGCTCGGGCAACTGGCGCTGCATCGACTATGCCAAGGCTGACGGAACGGCACTGGTTGGCGGCGGTGGTGGGGGCGGGCTGACCAACTGGACGGACGCGGTCAACACGGCCTCTCCCAACGCAACGGTCCCCGTCGTCAGCCTCACCGCCACGAATGGCGCGACGAACGTCGATGCGGCGATCTCGCCAAAGGGCGCGGGGGCTCTGTCCGCTCATGTTGCTGATGGAACTTCAACCGGAGGTGGCAAGAGAGGCCCGCGCGCTGTCGATTGGCAGACGCAGCGCACGTCCAGCGGTCAAGTGGCAAGCGGCAACAACTCAGTTATCGCTGGTGGACAGAACAACATTGCCTCGGGAAACTTCTCAGTGATCGGCGGCGGCGCTGGCAACACCGCCTCTGCATCCAACGCGACCGTTGCCGGCGGCATCAGTTGCCAGGCTACGGCGAACTACGCGACGGTCGGCGGCGGCAATGCCAACGTCGCCGGGGGCGCCTATTCGACCATCGGAGGAGGCAACACCAATTCGGCCAGTGTCAATTTTTCCACCATCGGAGGCGGAAGCAACAACACTGCCAGCGGCGACTACTCGGGCATCTTGGGTGGATCCCAAGCAACGACTCGTGGGCTCTACGGCACCTGGGCTTGGGCCTCGGGAAACTTCACGTCACAAGGAGACGCTCAAGAACAGCACGCCGTACTACGGGCGACCACCACCAATGCCACGACGACCGGCCTGTCCGCTGATGGCGGCACTCCAGCGGCAGCAACATCGGTCGTCCTCCCAAACAACTCGATGTACTGCTTCGAGGCCACCGTATCCGCGAAGGTCGCCACGTTCGGAGATCGGGCGGCATTCAAGATCACGGGCGCCATCAGCCGGGGTGCAAACGCTGCTGCAACGCAGATCGACGGCACTCTGACCGTCACCCCCATCGCCGCTATCGGCGGTGCCAGTGCTTGGACCGTGACGGCATTCGCCAACACCACCCTTGGAAGCCTGGAGATCCGCGTGACCGGTGTCGCTGCCGCCACGATCAAGTGGGTGGCCGAAGTGAAGACGCTCCAGCTCGTCGGGTAGTCGCAGCCCATCACCAACCTCAGCCCGCTTCGGCGGGCTTTTCTTTTGCCTGAAAGGTTCTCGATGCCGCCTGATCAACTTCCGGACTTCAGCATCGCCAAGCTCGCCAGCGGTGTTGCGGGTGCGCTCGTCTCGATGCGCTTCCTGCAGGGCACCTGGCCCGAAAAGTTCACCATGGCCGTGGGCGGCGCCGCGCTGTCCTACTACGGCACCACCTACGTCGCAGGGTGGCTCTCGATGGAAACCGCCGAGGGCTTGGTGGGCTTCCTCATTGGCCTCTTCGGCATGGCCATCGTGTCCAAGGGGTACGAGGTCATCCAGATGATCGACGCCAAGCAGGTGGCCGCCGATGCCTGGGCCTGGGTGACGAGGAAGTGGAGGGCGTAGCTATGGACGCCATCTACACCGCGGCGGTGGTCTTGCTCGTGCTGCTGGCCATCTGCGGCGCGCTCAGCACTGACTTCAAGGACAACCTCGCGCAGCGCATTGCGCTGGCGCTGGTGGCCATCGGTGGCACCGGGGAGGTGTGGTGCGCCGTCAAAGCGTCCTGCCTCACATCGAACGCCCGGACCTTGCTTATGGTCGGGCTCGTCGTCTACGGCCTCGGAACAGTGGCCAAGGTTATTCGGTACAGGGGGTAGTCATGGGCGACATCCTGCGCAACCAACAAGCGTTCCTGGCGCTGATTCGCTGGGCCGAGGGCACGGACCGAGAGCCGGACGCCTACCGCGTCTGCTACGGCTACAAGCACACCATCAAGAGCCTGGCCGAGCATCCCGCCCTCAGTGGGGAATGGAAGGGCGAGCGTCTGCCCGATGAAATGTGCCGCAAGGCGGGGTTGGGCTCGGGTTGCGTCAGCACCGCGGCTGGCGCATATCAACTGATCAAGCCGACCTGGCGCGGTGTCCGTGACCGTCTGCGGTTGCCCGACTTCGGCCCGGAGAACCAAGACCGCGCGGCGCTGTACCTGGTGGCCAACTGCGGCGCGCTCCAGGACGTGCACGCCGGCCGCATCCGGGACGCGGTGTCGAAGTGCTCCCGCGAATGGGCCAGCCTGCCGGGCAACTTCGCCGGGCAGCCGCAGCGAAAGCAGGACGATCTGATCGCTGCGTTCCAGCGGGCGGGCGGGGTGCTGGTCTGATGGCCATCTTGCTCAATCCCCGCGTCTGGCTGGCTCTGGTAGTGGCCGCGTTCCTGGCCTTCACGCACTTCTCTGCCTACCGGGCGGGCAGGGCAGCGGTTCGGGAGGACTTCGACGCCTACAAGCTCAGCCAGGCCGAGCAACGCACCCTGGCGGACCGGGCCCGTGAACAACGCAACGCCGCGCGCCAAGCGGCAGTAGATCAGGAGGCACGCCGTGCACAAAGCCAGATCGTCGCGCTGGGCCGCGACCTTGATACTTCTCGCGCTGCTGGCCAGCGGCTGCGCAACGCCATCCTCGCCGCCCTCGAAAGATCAGGATCGGATACCGGATCTGCCGGCGCAGGGCAGGGCAAGCCTCGTGGAGATACCGCCCGACTGCTTGCCGAGCTGCTTGAGCGGGCTGACGCGCGAGCGGAGCGAGTCGGCAAATATGCTGACCAACTCGCCATCGCAGCCCAGACCTGCGAGCGCACCTACGACGCGCTGACATCGGCTCCGGCCCCATAGGGAGCCAGGAGCGTGGGCTCAAATCTTGTTGTGGCGCGGTGAGTGCAGCCTTGTGAGTTGACGCTCAAGCGCCCTGCGCTCCGTCTCCGACTCGACTGGTAGGAATGTCCAATGGGTGAAGCGCTTGTCAGAGTCCTTGCGGGTGTGTTCTGCGACACGGAGGAAGCAGTTCCAACCCTGCCCGATGTAGACAAGCTCTACTCCGTCATAGAGGAAGTACACGCCTGATACGTGTCCACCCAGCAATGCGGCGTCGGCCCTGAGGGCGTTGGGATCCGGAAGATTCATGGGCACGTTGTTCCAGTGACTGTCTCACGATGATCAACGCGAGCGAGTTCGAGGAACAAGGGACATTTGTCCTGATGTGGGGGAGTAGTTTCCCCGGCGAGTCAATCGACAGCGGCGGCTGATCTCGTCTCGCAGTACCAGACCTGGTAGCACCAGCGGTCGCCGACCTTCTCAAAGCCGGCGAAGCTGATGGTGTCGCTGTAGCAGGCCGCGATTTCAGGGCGCCAGAGAAGGCCGAGCGGTGGCGTGGCATAGCCAGGGCACGATTCCCAGAGCCCGAGGCGTGTCCGGCCCTCGACAGTCTCCAGTTGGAGCATTCCCTTGGCCCACGGCTGGGCGTGGAAATCATCCTTGCTGAGCGCGACCCCATCCCGATAGCGGCGGCGCATCCTGACTCGCATTGCTAGACCCACAAAATACTGTGTTAATGTACAGTATTTGCTGGGCGGAGGGTCTTGAGCATCGGACACGAGGGCCCCAACTTGTGTACGGCCTTCAGCATATTGATTCAGGCGACACGCCGATCAATGATGCGCCCCTCCAATCGGCAAGGAACGGAGGAGACCATGTCTCAGATGTTCAAGTGGCTTGGTGGAATCATTGCTGCTCTTATCGTCAGCGGCACTGCGCCGTTCTGGTGGAAGTACATAGTTGGCAGCCCACCTCAGCCGTCGGCCCCATTGCCACCTGCTGGTGTTGGACAAGGCGGTCGTGATTTTCGGGATACCAAGGGCGAGGTATATGCGCACCGAAATCCCGACGGAGGCGTGACTGTCCTGGCTCCAAAAGATGACCCAAATGCGCCGCGCCGGCATGCGCCTGCCGTCGTACCCGATCAGAATGGGATGGTCCCGCCGCCGCCAAAGCAATAACTAGGGCTGTCTTATTGCTGCGCGACTTTTGCGCAACTCGTCTTTTCGCCCCTAGGCAATTCCATGCACAACGATGATGGGGTGGACGCCCTAAGTCGTTGATTTTAAATCGGATTATTCGCGGCTAGCAGGCTACGAACCAAGGGGTCGTGGGTTCGAATCCTGCCAGCCGCACCAACTTCTTCGAGGGTTAGAACGTGAAAGCGTTCTAACCCTTTTTCTTTTGCGCGGCTGGCTCGAACTCCAGGTCGATCCAGCAAGCAGGCACTCAGTGCCGGTGATGCGCATGCACCACGGCATGCCCCGCGCCACGGGCAATCAGCCAACGATTGACCGGATAAGCGGCGGCTCCCGCGACGACCAGCGCGAAGGCCAGGGCGCCCCAGAACAGCGGCTGCGCCAGCGAGGCGTCCATGGCGCCAGGCACCGCCACCATCACCAGGTTGTCCACGACCTCCATGATGGCGATGGACACAGTGTCGGCCGCGAGTGCCACCTTGACGGCCTGGCGCAGCGGCATGCCGGCCCGCAGCAGCGGCGTCATCGTGAATGCATAGCCGAACACGAAGGCGAGGGCGACCGCCAGCGCAATGGTCTCGCCGTTCGACAGGCCCAGGGCCGTTCCCAGCACCATGCCCAGTACTTCTCCCACCGCACAGCCCGACAGGCAGTGCAGCGTGGCCCAGAACGCAGTGACATTGAGGCTGGGTGAAGGCGACGAGGCTGCATGCCGATGTCCGTGGTGATCGTGGTGGCGGTCATGGGATGCGGCGTGATGCGAATGGCTGTTCATGAAGTCTCCTTGTTGAGGTGTGGCGCAAGTTTCAACCTTGACATCATGAGAGGGTCAAGCGCCTTGTTTGTCTTTTGGCCGGCCTTGACTTTCCCATGGTGGAAGCCACCAGAGTCGGCGGCTTGCCAACCACCACTGAAGGAAACCCATGCTCGAATTCACGCTTCCCGACATGAGCTGCGGCCACTGCGCCAGCAAGGTCGCCATGGCCTGCAGGCAGGTCGATCCGTGCTCGCAGGTCGACATCGACGTCGGCGCTCGCACGCTGAAGATCGCGTCGCTGGAAAGCCGCCAGGACTTCGTCGACGCCCTGGCCGAGGCCGGCTATCCACCATCGGCCTGACCGAAGCCGGCGCCGCTCAAGCAGCCTTGCCGTTCAGGCGGGCCTGGATCGAGTTCATCTGTTCGATTTCGCGGCGCTGCGACGTGGCGATCTGCTCGCAAAGCCTGCGCAGTTCTGCGTCTTTCAGTTCCGACTCCCGGCACATCAGGATCGCCCCGGAATGATGGGGAATCATCGACGCAATGAACTGCCTGTCGCCGACGCTCGTCTGCTGGCGAGTAGCGGCAAACGCCAAGGCGAACAACGCCACAAGCACGATGTAGAGCGCGGCGTTCACGCCTTTGCGGGGGTACATGCCGCCCATCGTCGCCAGCATGATCACCCCCATGGGGGCCACCATCGCCAGCGCCATGTACAGCGTGTTGATGTTGTTGCGAAAGTCCTTCCAGCCGTCGATCATGGAGAACATGACCAGGTACATGGCGACGAGGCTCAGGGCCATGTTGATGGCGAACATCAGGTAGTTGTGCCGTGCGGCGGTGTGTGTGTGGTTGTCCATGCGCTCGATCCTTTGCTGGGAGTGGAGCGACCCATGTTGGACCGATCCGGCCGCGCACGGGCGCTGGTGCGGCCAATACCATGACGGCTGCTGCGGTGCACGCCCGGCACCGTGCGCATCGGCTCGGCCGGCCTATCATTTGGCTTGATTGAAGACGATGAAACCGATCGAGCCATGAGCAAGGCATTCACCAGGGAAAGCGACGCTGCCGACGACGAGGAAGACGGCGCGCTGCCCGTCATTCCCGCGGGCACCCGCAACTACATGACGCCCGGCGGCTTCGCGCGCCTGCGCGCCGAGCTGATCCAGTTGATGGACGACGAGCGGCCGAAGGTGGTGGAGGCCGTGCACTGGGCCGCCAAGAACGGCGACCGTTCCGAGAACGGCGACTACCTCTACGGCAAGAAGCGCCTGCGCGAGATCGATCGGCGCATCCGCTTTCTCACCAAGCGCCTGGAGATCGCGGAGGTCTCCGACCCCTCGGTCCACCACGGCAGCGACCAGGTCTTTTTCGGCGCCACCGTCACCTATGCCGATGAAACGGGCGAAGAGCGCACCGTCACCATCCTGGGCATCGACGAGGCCGAGAGCAGCCAGCACCAGGTCAGCTGGATCTCGCCCATTGCGCGGGCGCTCCTGAAATCGCGCGAGGGCGATGTGGTGAAGCTGGTCACGCCGGGCGGCGTGCACGAGGTCGAGGTGCTGGAGGTGCGCTACCCGCAGCCGGGCTAGCGCATCAGGGCGCCGGCACGGTCCGCACGGCGCTCAGCACGGAAGGCGTGCGCCGCACGGCGCGCAGCACCGCGTCGAGGTGCGTGCGGTCGCGCACCGCGATCACGAAGCGCAGGTCGGTCGAGTCCTGCGGCACTTCTTCCGACATTTCCACATGGGTGATGTCGGCCTCGGCCGCCGACAGCGAGGCCGCCACCCGCGCCAGCACGCCCTTGTCGTTGCGCACGGTGATGACGATGCCGGTCTCGAAGGTGCGAACCGGCTCGTCGGCCCATTCCACCGCGAAGAAACGCTCGCTGTCGCGAAAGCGCAGGCGCTGGCCCACGCCGCATTCCTCGGTATGCACCACCAGGCCCTCGCCGTGGCCCAGGTAGCCGACGATCTCGTCGCCGGGAATAGGCCGGCAGCACAGGGCGAAGCGCACCGACGAGTTCTCGCTGCCGTCGAGCGTGACGGCCCCCTGCGACACGGTTTCGTGCGCGGTGAAGCGCTCGCGGCTGAGCATGAGCGCGTCGGGCTTTTCGCCGCGCTCGGCCAGCAGCGTCATCAGCCGCTTGGCGACGATGGTGGCAATGCGCTTGCCCAGGCCGATGTCGGTGAGCAGTTCGGAGCGGGTGCGGTTGCCGGTAAAGCGCAGCAGCTTTTCCCACATCGCCTGGTGCTCTTCGTCGTCGGCCGGCAGGCTGCCCAGGCCTTCGGCGCGCAGCGCCTGGGCCAGCAGGCGCTCGCCCAACTGTTCGGATTCGGCCTGTGCCAGCGTCTTGAGGTAGTGGCGGATCTTCGAGCGCGCCCGGCCCGTGCGCACAAAACCCAGCCAGGCCGGGTTGGGGTTGGAGGTGGGGGCCGTGATGACCTCCACCACGTCGCCGTTCTTCAGCTCGGTGCGCAGCGGCACCTGGTCGCCGTTGATGCGGGCGGCCGAGGTGTGGTCGCCCACATTGCTGTGGATGGCGTAGGCAAAGTCGATGACGGTGGCGCCGCGCGGCAGCGCCAGGATCTGGCTCTTGGGCGTGAACACGTAGACCGCGTCGGGGAACAGGTCGACCTTGACGTGGTCCCAGAATTCGGCGGCGTCGCGCGTTTCGTCCTGGATGTCGAGCAGCGACTGCAGCCACTTGGTGCCCAGCCGCTCGTTGCTGGCCGGCGTCGGGTCGGAGGCCTTGTAGAGCCAGTGCGCCGCCACGCCCGATTCGGCCACCACGTGCATGGCCTCGGTGCGCAGCTGGAACTCGACATTCACGCCCGAAGGCCCCACCAGCGTGGTGTGCAGCGACTGGTAGCCGTTGACCTTGGCAATGGCGATGTGATCCTTGAACTTGCCCGGCAGCGGCTTGTACATCTGGTGCAGGATGCCCAGGCCCGTGTAACAGCTGATGACCGTGGGCAGGATCAGCCGGAAGCCGTAGATGTCGGTCACCTGCGCAAAGCTCAGGTGCTTGTCCTGCATCTTGCGGTAGATGGAATACAGCGTCTTCTCGCGCCCGGCGATGCGCACGCTGATGCCGGCGGCGGCGAAGGCGCCTTCCAGCTCCCGCTGCACCTTCTGAATGAGGTCGCGGCGCCGGCTGCGGGCCTTGGTCACCGCCTTGGACAGCACCGAATAGCGCCAGGGCAGCAGGTGCTTGAAGGATTCTTCCTGCAGCTCGCGGTAGGTCTGGTTCAGGCCCAGCCGGTGCGCGATGGGCGCGTAGATGTCCAGTGTTTCCCTGGAGATGCGGCCCCACTTCTCGCGCGGCGCATCGTCCAGCGTGCGCATGTTGTGGGTGCGGTCGGCCAGCTTGATGAGGATGACGCGCACGTCGCGCGCCATGGCCAGCAGCATCTTGCGGAAGGACTCGGCCTGGTTTTCCTCGCGCGTGTTGAACTGGAGCTTGTCCAGCTTGGTGAGGCCATCCACCAGTTCGGCCACCGGGGCGCCGAAGCGCTCGATGAGCTCGGCCTTGGTCACCCCGCAGTCCTCGATGGCGTCGTGCAGCAGGGCGGCCATCAGGGCCTGGGCGTCCAGCTTCCATTCGGCGCACTGGGCGGCGACGGCGATCGGGTGGGTGATGTAGGGCTCGCCGCTGTTGCGCAGCTGGCCCAGGTGGGCCTCGTCGGCAAAGCGGTAGGCGCGGCGCACTTGCTCGGTGTCGTCCGCGTCCAGGTAGTCGAGCTTGGCCGTCAGGGCGGCGAAGCTGGCGGCCGCGGCATTCAGCGAAGCGGGCGTCGGGCGGTGGGCGCCGGGCGGGTGGCTCGGCTTGGTCTTGGCCAGCGCGGTCATGCCAAGCCCCCTTTGCGCGGCACGGGCGTTCCCCTGCTGCTTCCCTGGGGGACGCAAGCTTCCATGGGGCGGGCCGTCGCTACGCTCATACCCCGACTTTAGCGTGGCTGCCCGCCATCCGTGTCAGGGCGTAAAAAAAGCACCACAGAGGGTGCCTTTCTTTTATTGAAAGTGACTGGCCGCTATCAGCCCGGCACCTTCTTGAGCATTTCGAGACCGACCTTACCTTCGGCCACTTCGCGCAGGGCGGTGACGCCCGGCTTGTTCTTGCTTTCGATCTTGGGGGCGTGGCCCTGGCTCAGCATGCGGGCGCGGTAGGTGGCCACCAGCACGAGCTGAAAGCGGTTGGGGATCTGTTGCAGGCAATCTTCGACAGTGATGCGGGCCATCGTTGAGCTTTCGGGTGGTGGTCTGTCAGGGAATGTTCAGCGCGGCGAAGGTATCGGCACGAAGGCGCCGCTGGGCGGTATACCGGAGCCGTTGCGCGTGGACGATCGCTTTGAGGTCGAAAAGCGCGCGTTCAAATATCTCGTTGATTATAACGAAATCGAATTCGCTGGCCTGGGCCATCTCCTGGGCGGCGTTTTTCAGGCGCAGTTCGATCACTTCGTCGCTGTCCTCGCCCCGGCGTTCCAGGCGGGAGCGCAGCTCTTCCCAGCTGGGCGGCAGGATGAAGATCAGCACCGCGTTGGCAAAGGCCTTGCGGATCTGCAGCGCCCCCTGGAAGTCGATCTCGAGCACCACGTCGGCGCCCTGCGCCACCCGTTCCTCGATGGCCTTCTTGGAGGTGCCGTAGCGCTGGCCGTGCACATGGGCCCATTCGACAAAGGCGTCGGCCTCGACCATGGCGTCGAACTCGGCATGCGAGGCGAAGAAGTATTCGCGGCCGTGCTTTTCCTGGCCGCGCGGGGCACGCGTGGTGTGCGAGACGGAGGGCTGGACGGCGGAGTCCAGCTCCATCAGCGCCTTCACCAGGCTCGATTTGCCGGCGCCGCTGGGGGCCGCCACCACAAAGATGTTTCCGGGATAGTCCATGACCGGTTTTACTCGATGTTCTGTACCTGCTCGCGCATCTGCTCGATCAGCACCTTCATGTCCACGCCGATGCGCGACAGCTCCAGCGTGGCCGACTTCGAGCCCAGGGTGTTGGCCTCCCGGTGCAGCTCCTGGATCAGGAAATCGAGACGCTTGCCGATGTCGCCGCCCTTCTTGAGCAGCCGCTCGATCTCGTCCAGGTGCGAGGCCAGCCGGGTGAGTTCCTCGGCCACGTCGATGCGGATGGCGAAGGCGGTGGCTTCGGACAGGGCCCGGTCCTGCGCCGCTTCGGGCAGGGTGCTGCCGGCCGCCAAGCCCATGGCCTCCTGCCAGCGCTCGAGAAAGCGCTGGCGCTGCTGCTCCACCAGTTGGGGTACGAGCGGCGTGGCCTGCTCGGCCAGCTTGCGAAGCTGGGCCACGCGGTCGGTGAGCATCGCGGCCAGGCGGGCGCCTTCGCGCTCGCGCGCCGCGACCAGGTCGTCGATGACGCTGGCGGCCAGTTCGGTGAGCGTGGGGCCCCAGTCGCCATGGGCCGCGCTTTCGCCGCCGGCCAGGCGCAGCACGTCGGCCACGCTCAGCTCGCGTGCCGAGGGCAGCCACGCGCGGATGCTGTCTTGCACGCCATTGAGCCGTTGAAGAAAACGGGCCGAGGGCTCGACCACGCCGCCCGGTGCAGTACTTTCGATGGCACCGCGCACTTCCACCTTGCCGCGTTTGAGGCGTTCTCCCAACAGTTCGCGCAACGCCGCTTCATGCTGGCGAAGCTCTTCGGGCAGCTTGAAAGTGAGGTCGAGGAAGCGGCTGTTGACCGATCGGATCTCGAGGCCGAGCCGGCCTGCTGCCGAGGGACGTGCATCGCCCTCGGCGCTGCCGGCGGAGGTGCCGGCCTGGCCACTTGCGTAGCCGGTCATACTGTAAACTGGCATTGCGCCTCGCTGTGATGGTTGTCCTCGCACGTTGGCGCCGGCATGTCGCTCGCTTGCCGCACCATCGCCTTCGGGCGAAACTCCCGGATTATGTCAAAGGTCAAACCTTCGCCCCTGTTGCCGGACACGGTCATTGGCGGTTACCGCGTCGTGCGCCGGCTGTCGGCAGGAGGCTTTGGAGTCGTCTACCTGGCCGTCGACAGCAGCGGCCAGCAGGTGGCCATCAAGGAATATCTGCCTTCTTCGCTGGCCACGCGCGGCGTGGGCGAATTGCTGCCCGTGGTGCCGCCGGAAAAGCTGTCGCTGTACCGGCTGGGCCTCAAGAGCTTTTTCGAGGAAGGGCGCTCGCTCGCGCAGATCTCGCACGCCTCGGTGGTGAGCGTGCTCAACTTCTTCCGCGAGAACGAGACGGTCTACATGGTGATGAACTACCTGGAGGGCGCGACCCTGCAGGACTTCATCGTCACGGCGCGCGACCTGAAGAAGCAGAAGGTGTTCCGCGAGTCCACCATCCGCTCGCTCTTCGACGAGATCCTGCGCGGCCTGCGCATCGTGCACCAGCACAAGATGCTGCACCTGGACATCAAGCCGGCCAACATCTTCGTCACCGACGACGACCGCGCGGTGATGATCGACTTCGGCGCCGCGCGCGAAGTGCTCAGCAAAGAGGGCAACTTCATCCGCCCCATGTACACCCCCGGCTTCGCCGCGCCCGAGATGTACCGGCGCGACTCGTCGATGGGCCCGTGGACCGACATCTACGCCATCGGCGCCTGCATCTACGCCTGCATGCAGGGCTACCCGCCCAGCGACGCGCCGCAGCGCATCGAGAAAGACCGGCTGTCGCTGTCGCTGTCGCGCCTGCGGGGCGTGTATTCCGACAACCTGATCGAGGTGGTGGAGTGGTGCATGTCGCTCGACCCGCTGTCGCGCCCGCAGTCGGTGTTCGCGCTGCAAAAGGAGCTCAGCCGCGAGGGCGAGCGCCGCTACACCAAGCTCACCGTGGGCGAGAAGGTGCGCCTGTCCATCGACAACATCCGTTCGTCCGAGAAGAAATCGCTGCCCAAGGCCGCCGCACCCACCACCCGACCCGCATGAAATTTTCCGTCTTCCAGGTCAGCCGCAAGGGCGGACGTCTCAAGAACGAAGACCGCATGGGCTATTGCTACACGCGGGAGTCGGGCCTGTTCGTGCTGGCCGACGGCATGGGCGGCCATCCCGAGGGCGAGGTGGCGGCGCAGATGGCGCTGCAGACCATCGCGGCGCTGTACCAGCGCGAGGCGCGGCCCATGCTCAAGGACGTGAAGTCCTTCCTGAGCGCGGCCGTGCTGTCGGCGCACCAGCAGATCATGCGCTACGCCGGCAACAAGGGCATGCTCGACACGCCCCGCACCACCGTGGTGGCGGCCGTGCTGCAGGGCAACAGCGCCACCTGGGTGCATTGCGGCGACTCGCGTCTTTATGTGGTGCGCGACGGCGAGCTGCTCACCCGCACGCTCGACCATTCGCATGCCGAGCGCCCGCGCCCCAACCCGGGCCCCGAGAGCTTCAACCGCAACCTGCTGCTGACCTGCCTGGGCTCGCCCACCACGCCCATGTTCGACATTTCAGAGCCGCTGCCGCTGCAGCAGGGCGACCGCATCATGCTGTGCTCCGACGGCCTGTGGGGCGTCATGGACGAAATGCAGATCGTGCGCATCCTGGCCACCCGCCCGGTGGCCGATGCGGCGCCCGAGCTGGTCGAGATGGCCCTGCGCCGCGGCGGCGCCCACGGCGACAACGTCACCATGATCGCGCTCGAATGGGAAACGCCCGACGCCCCCGGTGCGGAGCGCGGCGTGTCCACCGACAGCATCAGCGAAGGCGTGTTCGCCTCCACCATCCAGGCCGGCATGCCCTCCGAAAGCGAGACGGCCGACCTGGACGAAGACGCCATCGAGCGTTCCATCGCCGAGATCAACGAGGCCATCCGGCGCTCGGCCGCACGCGGCAAGACCTGAGTTCCGTCCCGTTCCCAATTCCTTTCATCCAATGACCGATTTCATCCGCAGCGGCAACCGCGCCGCCGACCAGCTTCGCCCCGTCCGCATCACGCGCGGCTTCACCATCCACGCCGAGGGTTCGGTGCTGATCGAGTTCGGCCAGACCCGCGTGCTGTGCACCGCCAGCGTCGAAGAGCGCGTGCCGCCGCACAAGCGCGGCAGCGGCGAGGGCTGGGTCACGGCCGAGTACGGCATGCTGCCGCGCTCCACCCACACCCGCAGCGACCGCGAGGCCGCGCGCGGCAAGCAAAGCGGCCGCACGCAGGAGATCCAGCGCCTCATCGGCCGCTCCATGCGCGCGGTGTTCGACCTGGCCGCGCTGGGCGAGCGCACCATCCACCTCGACTGCGACGTGCTGCAGGCCGACGGCGGCACGCGCACCGCGGCCATCACCGGTGCCTTCGTGGCCGCGCAGGACGCGGTGAACAAGCTGCTGGCGCAAGGCGCCATCGCCGCCTCGCCCATCCGCGGCCACGTGGCGGCGGTGTCGGTGGGCATCGTGCAGGGCACGCCGCTGCTGGACCTGGAATACGTCGAAGACTCCGCCTGCGACACCGACATGAACGTCGTCATGACCGGCGCGGGCCACTTCATCGAAGTGCAAGGCACGGCCGAGGGCGAGGCTTTTTCGCGCGCCGAGATGAACCAGCTGCTGGCGCTGGCCGAGAAGGGCATCGGCGAGCTGGTGGCGCTGCAGCAGCAGGCGCTGGCGCAGCCGCTGGCCGCGTAGTGGTGACGATGAAGCTCGTCCTCGCCTCCAACAACGCCGGCAAGCTGGCCGAGCTGCAGCAGCTGTTCGCACCGCTGGGCATCGCGCTCGTGCGCCAGTCCGAACTGGGCGTGGGCGAGGCCGAGGAGCCGCACCGCACCTTCGTCGAAAACGCGCTGGCCAAGGCGCGCCACGCCAGCGCCGCCACCGGGCTGCCGGCCATTGCCGACGATGCCGGCCTGTGCGTCGATGCCTTCGGCGGGCTGCCGGGTGTGGATACGGCCTTCTACGCCACGCAGTTCGGCTACCCCAAGGGCGATGCCAACAACGTGCGTGCCTTGCTCGAGCAGATGCAGGGCATCGCCAACCGCCGTGCCGCTTTGGTCAGCACCCTGGTGGCGCTGCGCAGCCATGACGACCCGGAGCCGCTCATCGCCTCTGGCCGGGCCCCTGGCGAGATCACCCGCGAACCGGTGGGCGACAACGGCTTCGGCTTCGACCCGGTGATGTTCCTGCCCCAGTTCGGCAAGACCTTTGCCCAGCTGCCGCCCGAGGTCAAGAACGCCAACAGCCACCGCGGCCAGGCCGCGCGTGCCATGCTGGTGCTGATGCGCGAGCGCTGGCAGTCGCTGTGGCAGGCGGATGACGCGCCGTCTTCCGCGCCCTGAGCCCTGAGCCTGTAGTGGGCGAAGCCGCATCGCTCGCCCTTGGTTTCCCGTCATGAGTATTCCGATCGTTCCGCAAGCAACCCCTGCACCGCCTCCTGACGAGGCGGGTGCGGCGCGCGCCAACGACGTGCTGCACCACATGCGGCCCGGCCCCCTGCAACTGCCGGCGCTGCCGCCGCTGTCGGTGTACGTGCACCTGCCCTGGTGCCTGCGCAAGTGCCCGTATTGCGATTTCAACTCGCACGAGTGGAAGGCGCGGCAAGGGGAGGGCGAGGCCTTTCCCGAGCAGCGCTATATCGACGCCGTGCTGGCCGACCTGGACGCGGCACTGCCGCTGGTGTGGGGGCGCACGGTGCACAGCGTCTTCATCGGCGGCGGCACGCCCAGCCTGTTTTCGCCCGAGGGCATCGACCGGCTGATTGGCCAGATGCGCGCCCGGCTGAAGTTTGCGCCCGACTGCGAGATCACGCTGGAGGCCAACCCCGGCACCTTCGAGCGCGAGCGCTTTCGGGCTTTCCGCGGCGCCGGCGCCACGCGCCTGTCGGTGGGCGTGCAGAGCTTCAACGACGAACATCTCAAGGCGCTGGGCCGGGTGCATGACCGGGCCCAGGCCATTGCGGCGGTGGAGGAGGCGGCCGACGCGTTCGAGACCTTCAACATCGACCTGATGTACGCGTTGCCCGGCCAGAGCGCCGCGCAACTGCAGGCCGACCTGGACCAGGCCCTGGCGCTGCAGCCGCCGCACCTGTCGGTGTACCACCTGACCCTGGAGCCCAACACCTATTTCGCCAAGCACCCGCCCAAGAACCTGCCGCCCGAGGACGATGCCTACGCCATGCTCGACGCGATCACCGCGGCCACCGGCGCGGCGGGCCTGGCGCGCTACGAGGTCTCGGCCTATGCGCGCGAGGGGCACCGCTGCCGGCACAACCTCAACTACTGGCAGTTCGGCGACTACCTGGGCCTGGGCGCTGGCGCGCACGGCAAGCTGAGCTTTGCACACCGCATCGTGCGGCAGGTGCGCTTTCGCGATCCGCGCCTGTACATGGACAACGCCCTGGCCGGCCAGGCGGTGGCGCAGAGCGAGGACGTGGCGCTGGCAGACCTGCCGTTCGAATACATGCTGAATGCGCTGCGGCTCAAGGACGGCTTTTCCTTCGCGCAGTTCGGCGAGCGCACCGGCTTGGCGATCACCTCGATCCAGCGCGCGCTGGAAGAAGCCGAGCACAAGGGCCTTCTGGCGCGCGACCTGTGGCATGCGTGGCCCACGGAGAAGGGCTTCGACTTCCTGAGTGACCTGCAGGAGATGTTCCTGCCGGGCGACTGAGGTCGCGCAGGATAGAATCGACGAGCGCAGCCAACAAGGTTGCTGCGCACCCGGCGCACCGCATCGCCAGAAAGGAAAGATGCGCATCAGCGGCGGGTCCTTCAAAGCAGGAAGTGTGGCCGAGTGGTTGAAGGCACCGGTCTTGAAAACCGGCAACGGGAAACCGTTCGTGGGTTCGAATCCCACCGCTTCCGCCAAGCCCTAGGAAATCGGCCGCACGTTCCGGCACGCCGGATAGGTCGAACAGCCCCAGAAGACCTGCCCGGCATTGAGCCCCTTCTTCGCCGTCCGCTTCACCATGTCGGCCCCGCACGAAGGGCAGGTGGGGCCCGGCGCCGATGTCCAGCCTGGGCGGTCGGGGATCGATTCGTCCGGCGTGCCGGGCGCGATCGCGAGCGAGGCCCGGGCCTGCTGGATGAAGCCGAAGAGCCGTTCGCCGTCGATCAGGTTCAGGTTGCGTCCGCGGGCGAACGCCAGCGCGTCGCCGCTGAAGCGCCCCGAGGTCACGACGAAGCCGCCCGTGGCGCCGCGCGCCGCCATCACGCCGTAGAGCTCGCGCACGACTTCCACGCCGACCTTGTAGGCCCGCCATTGCTTGCACTGCACCAGGAATTTCTCGCTGCCCTTGGTCAGCACCAGGTCGACGCCGCCGTCCGGCCCGCCGCCGCCGTTCTCCGCCACCCGAAAGCCCTGCAGCCTGAAGGCTTCGCCCACCAGCAACTCGAACTCGCGCCAGGACATGCCGTCCAGCGCATCGGCGCTGCCGGCCTGCGCCACGTCGCGCACGAGCGATTGCCGCGCCTTGCGCCGCCAGGCCGACATGGCTGCGCCGACAAGGCAGAGCACGGGAACGATGTATTGGGCGAAGCCCGCCAGCGTGGCGCCGGCCGAGCGAACCGCGGAAGAGGCCACGTCGCCGGGCTTGACGAGGCCCGGGATCTGCACCGGCTGCGCCCACTGGTGCAGCAGCACATAGGCCGCCAAGGCCAGCATGACGCCGGCCCACCACGGCATCATGGCGACGAGTTCGAGGAAGTCTTCGAGCGGGCTTGATTTTCTTCTTCTTGCCATTTCGGGCCCCTTGCTTGCTTGCTGGTGCTGCCTGCAGACCCGCCCGTTTGTACTGAGTCGGCGCGCGAAACCGAAGCTGCGGCCTCCTCAATATTGGGGAGGAGCCGGGAACCCGAAGGCGCAGAGCGTGAATTGCTTCACGCGCCGGCCCCGCCGCGCCAAAGACGCTTTCCTCATTCGCTTATCGCAACTGCTTCGTTGGAGGCCGCGATGTTTGTGCCTACAGTGCACGCATCGTGACCGGAACGGACTTCTGGTGGGCGACAACGCAGCAACAAAGGCAGGACTGGGGGTTGCGAGGTTGTCTCCTCGTCGTGGTGAACGGCGTTCGGCGGGCCTTGTGCCCGCTTTTTTTTGCGCGCCCCGCAAGCGGGCCGGTTATGCGCGCGGCATCTATGCGAGTGGATTTTTCTTCGTTCCTCTGCCGCGCGCCGCCACCAAGAATCACAGGCTTCCATCTGTTGTCCCTGGAGCGCCGTCCCATGTTGCATCGTCAAGAGTTCCTCCGCCTGGCCGCCATCGCGCTGCTGGCGCCCGCCATGGCCTGGGCCGCGCCTGCCACCGGCGAGCCGGTCTGGTTCGGCGTGAGCGGGCCGCTCACCGGCCAGAACGCGCAATACGGCGCGCAGTGGAAGGCCGGCTTCGACCTGGCCCTGGAAGACATCAACGCCAAGGGCGGCATCCATGGCCGTCCGCTGGCCTACGTGTTCGAGGACAGCCAGAGCGACCCGCGCCAGTCGGTGGGCCTGGCGCAGAAGTTCGTCAACGACAAGCGCATCAAGATCGAGCTGGGCGACTTCTCCAGCCCGGCCTCGATGGCCGCCTCGCCCATCTACCAGCGCGCGGGCCTGGTGCAGCTGGGCTTCACCAATTCGCACCCCGACTTCACCAAGGGCGGCGACTACATCTGGAGCCCCTCGGTGAGCCAGGCCGACGCGCAGCCGCTGCTGGCCGACCTGGCCGTGAAGACGCTGGGCTTCAAGCGCGTGGCGGTGCTGTTCCTCAACACCGATTGGGGCCGCACCAGCCGCGACGTGTTCGTGAAGGCGGCGCAGGAGCGCGGCGCGCAGGTGGTCATCGCCGAGGGCTACCAGCCCGACGAGAAAGACTTCCGCTCGACGCTGGTGCGCGTGCGCGACGCCAATCCGGACGGCGTGGTGCTCATCTCGTACTACCCCGACGGTGCGCTCATCGCCGGCCAGGTGCGCAGCGTGGGCCTGAAGCAGCCCATTGCCGCCAGCGGCTCCGTCTACTCGCCCAAGTTCATCGAACTGGGGGCCGCGGCGGTGGAGGGCATCTACACCAACACCGCGTTCTTCCCCGAAGAGCCGCGCCCCGAGGTGAAGGACTTCGTGCAGCGCTTTCGCGGCAAGTACGGCAAGGACCCCGACGCCTTCAACGCCTACGCGTACGACGCCGCGCAGATCGCCGCCGCCGCGCTGCGCCAGGCCGGGCCCGATGGCGACCGCAAGGCGGTGCGCGATGCCTTCTACAAGATCAAGGACGTGCCCAGCGTGGTGTTCGGCAAGGCCAACTTCGATGCGCAGACGCGCCGCGTGATCGGCGTGAAGAGCATCGACCTGGTGGTGAAGGACGGCAAGTGGGCGCTGGCCGATACCGCCGCGCAGAAGACCGCGTCGGCGGGGCGTTGAGGCATCCGGAGCGATGAGCTTCACCTCTTTCTTCGACTACACGGTCAACGGCCTGATCATCGGCAACATCTATGCCTTGCTGGCGGTCGGGCTGGCGCTGATCTTCGGCGTCTCGCACCTCATCAACTTCGCGCACGGCTCGGTCTACACGGTGGGGGCCTACATCGGCTGGGCCGCCATCAACTTCCTGCACACGCCGCTGCCGGTGACCATCCTGCTGGTGGTGCTGGGGTCGGCGGCGCTGGGCATGCTGATCGAGCGGGTGGGCCTGCGGCCGCTGCAGGGCTCGGCCCGCATCGCGCCGCTGCTGGCCACCATCGGCATCAGCTTCGTGCTCGACATCGCGGTGCAGCTGCTGGCCAGCCCCGACCCGCGCGCGCTGCCCACGCAGCTGCCGGACTGGCGGCTGCAGATCGGCAGCGGCACCATCGGCGCGCTGGACTTGCTCATCGCGGGCATCGGCCTGGCCAGCGCCGCACTGCTGTTCGGCTTTTTGCGCTTCACCAGGCTGGGGTGGGCGGTGCGCGCCACCGCGCAGGACCGCGATGCCGCGCAGCAGATGGGCGTGGACGTCAACCGCGTCAACCTCAGCGTGTTTGCCATCGCCTCGGCGCTGGGCGGCCTGTCGGGGCTGCTGGTGGGCATGTACTACAACAACATCAGTCCGGCCATGAGCTTCCAGGCCACGCTCAAGGGTGTGGTGGCCACGGTGGTGGGCGGCGTGGGCAATGTGCCGGGCGCCATCGTCGGCAGCATGCTGCTGGGGCTGACCGAAAGCTGGGGCGTGGCGCTGTTCGGCACGCCCTACCGCAACCTCTTCGCCTTCATCCTGCTGCTGGTGATTTTGGTGTGCAAGCCCAACGGCCTGTTCGGGCGCAAGCGCGCGCTGCCGCCCGAGCCGCTCACCGGCACCTTCATCGCGCCCAGCAAGCCCTGGCATGTGCCGCGCTGGCTGCTGGCCGCGCTGTTCGCGGCTGCCGTGGTGCTGCCGCTGCTGGACCCGTCGCCCTATGTGCTGCAGACGCTCACCAATGCCTGGCTCTATGCCGCGCTGGCGCTCGGCCTGACGCTGGTAGCCGGCACCATCGGGCAGGTGTCGCTCGGCCATGCCGGGCTGCTGGCCATCGGCGCCTATGCCTCGTCGCTGCTGGTGCTGGACCTGCACCTGCCGGTGGGCACCAGCATCGTCGTGGCTGGGTTGCTCACGGCGCTGATCGGCACGGCGCTGATCTTCCCGTCCTTCAAGCTGCGTGGCCATTACGTGTCGATCGCCACGCTGGGCATCGGCGAGATCGTGGCGCTCACCATCCTCAACTGGGAGAGCCTCACGCGCGGGCCGATCGGGGTGTCGGGCATTCCGCCGCTGTCGCTGTTCGGGCGCGACGCCTCGTCCAACAACGCCTTCTACTGGGCGGCCCTCGGGGCCCTGGTGCTGCTGGCGCTGCTGCAGTGGCGGCTGCTGCGCTCGCACCTGGGCCGCACCTTCCGCGCGGTGCGCGAGGACGACGTGGCCGCGCGTTCTTACGGCGTGAGCCCCGACCGCTACAAGGCCATGGCCTTCGGCTTCGGCGGCTTCGCCGCGGGCGTCAGCGGTGCCTTCACCGCCCACCTGTATTCGTACATCAACCACGAGACCTTCACCTCGCAGATCTCGATCCTGGCGCTGACCATGGTGATCCTGGGTGGGCTCGGAAACATCAGCGGCGCGGTGCTGGGCGCGGTCGCGCTGGTGAGCCTGCCCGAGCTGTTCCGCGTGACGGCCGAGTACCGGATGCTGATCTACGGCGTGGCGCTGCTGCTGCTCATCCGCTTCCGCCCGCAGGGCCTGCTGGGCACCGTCTGATTCTTCTTTGTTCCAACCAGGACACCACCCCATGAGCCACCTGAACGACTACCTTGCCGAGAAGCGCGAGGCCGTGCTGGCCCGCAACGCCGCCATCGAGGCCGGCACTGCCCAGCCCCTGCAGCTCAAGGCCCACGTGCGTGCCGAAGGGCGCAGCGGGGTGCGGCGCCTGCGCATCCGCGACCACCAGGTCATCAGCGACAGCCCGCCCGATTTCGCCGGCTACAACCTGGGCCCGAGCTCGCCCGAGCTGCAGCTGGGCGTGCTGGGCACCTGCGTGACCCACATCTTCCTGATCCAGGCCGCGCAGCGCCAGGTGCCGCTGCAGAGCCTGGAGGTGGAGGTCACCGGCATCATCGATCCGCGCGGCGGCCGCCCCGGGCACGAGAGTACGCCCATCTGGCCGCACGAGATCGGCTACACCGTGCACATCGATTCGCCCGCCAGCCGCGCCGACATCGACGCGCTGTTCGAGGCGGTGGAGCGCAGCTGCCCCATCCTCAACCTGCTGCGCAACCCGCAGGCCATCAAGGCCGAGGTGAAGCTGGTCAACTCGCAGCAGCAGCAAACGCAGCAGGCCGAAGCGGCCAATGCTTCTTCATCCGGAAGGCAGGCCGATGCCCTCGCTGCTTGAAATCGACGGCCTCACGCGCCGCTTCGGCGGCCTCACCGCCGTCGACGGCGTGAGCCTCTCGCTGGGGCAGGGCGAACTGCTCAGCGTGATCGGCCCCAACGGCGCGGGCAAGACCACGCTGTTCAACCTGGTGACGGGGCTCGACACGCCCGACGAAGGCCGCGTGCGCTTCGACGGCGAGGACATCACCGGCTGGAGCGCGCCGGCGCTGGCGCAGCGCGGCCTGGCCCGCACCTTCCAGCACGGGCGGGTGTTCGCCAACCTTTCGGTGCTCGACAACGTGCTGGTCGGCGCCCACACGCGGCTGCAGGCCGCGCGGCCACGGCTGGGCGGCATCCCTGGCGCCGGTGCGCTGGCCGAACTGGCCCTGGCCCTGGTGCAGCCGCCGCGCGTGGCGCGCGAGGAAAGGCGCTTGCGCGAGGAGGCGCTGGAGATCATCGCCCTGTTCGGCACGCGCCTGGCGCCGCGCATCGACCACCCGGCCTACAGCCTCTCGTATGCCAACCGGCGCCGCGTGGAAATCGCCCGCGCGCTGGCCCTCCAGCCGCGCCTGCTGCTGCTGGACGAACCGACCGCCGGCATGAACGAGAGCGAGACCGCCGAGATGCTGGAGATCATCCGCGAGCTCAAGCGGCGCGGCCACACCATCCTGCTGATCGAGCACAAGCTGGACCTGGTGATGCAGCTGTCGGACCGCGTGGTGGTGCTGGACAACGGCGCGAAGATCGCCGAGGGCGCGCCCGACGCGGTGCGCCACGACCCGGCGGTGATCGAGGCCTACCTCGGCCATCGCCACGTGGGCGAGAAAGCGGCGGTGGCGGCATGATCGCGACCCTGGCACGCACCGGCCTGGCGCCGGTGCCGCTGTGGGGCGACAGCGGCGACGACGCGCAGCCTGCGCCCCACAAGGCGGCGGCCACGGCGCCGGGCAGCGAGCCGCTGCTGCAGCTGCGCAAGATCAACAGCTTCTACGGCCCGGTGCAGGCGCATTTCGACCTGGATCTGGAAGTGCGCAGCGGCCAGATCGTGAGCCTGCTGGGCGGCAACGCCAGCGGCAAGTCGACCACCATGAAGGTGGTGCTCGGCCTGCTCAAGCCGCGCTCGGGCGAGCTGCGCTTCAACGGCGAATCGATCCTCGGGCTGGCCACGCCGCAGGTCATCCGGCGCGGCATCGGCTCGGTGCCCGAGGCGCGGCGGCTCTTTCCGGCCATGACGGTGCGCGAGAACCTGCTCATGGGCGCCTACACGCGCAGCGACCGCCAGGCCGTGCAGGAAGACCTCGAGCGCATGCTGGAGCTGTTCCCGCGCGTGGCCGAGCGCATCGACTTCCAGGCCGGCACGCTCTCGGGCGGCGAGCAGCAGATGGTGGCCATGGCGCGCGCGCTCATGGGCCGTCCGCGCCTGCTGTGCATGGACGAGCCGACCATGGGCCTGTCGCCCCTGTACGTGGACAAGGTGCTGGAGCTCATCGCCCGCATCAACCGCCAGGGCGTGTCGGTGTTCATGGTCGAGCAGAACGCCAGCCTGGCGCTGCAGATCGCGCACCACGGCTATGTGCTGCAGACGGGCCGCATCGTGCTCAGCGGCAAGGCGTCCGAGCTGCTGGCCGATGCGCGCATCCGCGATGCCTACCTGGGCGGCGGCGACGCGGCGCGCACCGCCTCCTGAACTGTTCGCAAACCCCAAGGAAAGAAGACGCATGACCCTTGCGCTGGACCATATCGTCATTGCCGTGCACGACCTGGAGCAGACCATGGCCGACTACGGCGCGCTGGGCTTCACGGTGCTGCGCGGCGGCGACCACCCGGGCCGCAGCACGCACAACGCGCTGGTGGTGTTCGCCGACGGCAGCTACCTGGAGCTGATCGCCTGGCGCGCGCCGGCGCCGCAGGAGCGCTGGTGGCAGCTGCTGCAGCGCCACGGCGAAGGCATCGTCGACTATGCGCTGCTGCCGCCGCAAGGCACGGCATCCACGGTGGCCGGCGCGGCGCAGCGCGGGCTGCAGCTGGAGGGGCCGCTGGACGGCGGGCGCCTGCGCCCCGACGGCGAGCGCCTGCAATGGGAGACGGCGCGGCCCGCCACGCCGGACCTGCCCTTCCTGTGCGGCGACCTCACGCCGCGCACGCTGCGCGTTCCGGAGGGGCCGGCGCGCGTGCATGCCAACGGCGCGCAGGGCGTGGCCAGCCTGGCGGTGGCGGTGCATGACCTCCACGCCACGCTCGCGCGCTACCGTGCCCTGCTGGGCGACGGTGCGGACCTGAGCCCGCCGGTGGTCTTTCCGGGCAGCGGCGTTCGCGGTGCGGTGGTGCGCATCGGCACCAGCGCGCTGGTGCTGGCCTCGCCGCGCGACCCGGTGGGCGGGCCGTCGAGCGCGCTCGCGCAGCGGCTGGCCACGCGCGGCGAAGGGCCTTACGCCTTCGTGCTGCACACGCACGACGCGGCGCAGACCAGCGCCCCGCTGCATGCCGCGCGTGCGCATGGCGCGCTCATCGAGTTCGAGCTGGTGGAGGCGAAGGGCGGCGCGCGCGAAGCCCGCCACGACCTGCGCGGCACGCATATCGATAACTGAAATGCTTCTAGGCCGCACGGTGCCATCGCGCCGTGCCGGCCGCAAACTTGGACGCCTGCACATCTCATCTGCGCGAGGCGATTCCCTTGAAGATCTTCTGGTTCCTTCCCACCCATGGCGACAGCCGCTACCTCGGCACCTCGCATGGCGCACGCACCGTGACCCATCGCTACCTCAAGCAGGTGGCCCAGGCCGCGGACGAACTCGGCTACGAAGGGGTGCTGATTCCCACCGGCCGCTCGTGCGAGGACTCGTGGGTGGTGGCGTCTTCGCTGGCACCGCTCACCGAGCGGCTCAAGTTCCTGGTGGCGATCCGCCCCGGCATCATTTCGCCGACGGTGTCGGCACGCCAGGCCGCCACGCTCGACCGCTTCTCGGACGGGCGCCTGCTCATCAACGTGGTCACCGGCGGCGACCCCGACGAACAGCACGGCGACGGCAGCTTCCTCAGCCACACCGAGCGCTACGAGGTCACCGACGAGTTCCTGCGCATCTGGCGCCGCGTGGCCGCCGGCGAAACGGTGGACTTCCAGGGCAAGCACCTGCGCGTGGAGGGGGCCAAGGCGCTGTATCCGTCGGTGCAGCGGCCGCATCCGCCGCTGTGGTTCGGCGGCTCGTCCGACCCGGCCATCGAGCTGGCGGGCGAGCAGGTCGACGTGTACCTCACCTGGGGCGAGCCGCCCGCCGCCGTGGCCGAGAAGATCGCCAAGGCGCGCGCCGCAGCTGCCAGGCATGGCCGCACGCTGCGCTTCGGCATTCGCCTGCATGTGATCGTGCGCGAGACCTCGGAAGAGGCCTGGAAGGCCGCCGACGAACTCATCTCCTACGTCACCGACGAGACGGTGGCGGCCGCGCAGAAGGCCTTCGCGCGATTCGACTCGGTGGGCCAGCAGCGCATGGCCGCACTGCACGGCGGGCGGCGCGACAAGCTCGAGGTCTCGCCCAACCTGTGGGCCGGCGTGGGCCTGGTGCGCGGCGGTGCCGGCACCGCGCTGGTGGGCAATCCGCAGGAGGTGGCGGCGCGCATCAAGGAATATGCCGAGCTGGGCATCGAGACTTTCATCTTCTCGGGCTATCCGCACCTGGAAGAGGCTTATCGCCTGGCCGAGCTGGTGTTCCCGCTGCTGCCCCTGGAGCTGGCGCGTGCGCCGGGCCAGGCCAACCTCACCGGTCCTTTCGGCGAGGTGATCGCCAACGACATCGTGCCGCAAGCCGCCCGCTCGGCGAGCTGAGGCAGCCCGCGCCTCGCCTTGCTCCTGGCGCCCGGCGCCGGCGGCCTGGCGCGGCCCATTCCAACCCCAAACACTTTTGATCCACATGGCCCACAAGCTCAAGATCGTCGCCGTCTCCGGCGGCCTGCAGCGCCCCTCCCGCACGCTCGCGCTGGTCGAGCAACTGCTCGAAGGCTTCACCGACGCGCTGCCCGCGCAAACCCGCCTGGTCGAGCTGGGCGAGATCGCGCCCCGCTTCGGCAACGTGCTGCAGCGCGCGAAGCTGCCGGCCGACATCGAGCAGGTGCTGCGCGACATCGAGACCGCCGACCTGCTGCTGGTGGCCAGCCCCATCTTCCGCGGCACCTACACGGGCCTGTTCAAGCACCTGTTCGACTTCGTGCACCACGAGGCGCTGGTCGACGTGCCGGTGCTGCTGGCGGCCACCGGCGGCAGCGACCGCCATGCACTGGCCATCGACCACCAGTTGCGCCCGCTGTTCGCCTTCTTCCAGTCCAACACGCTGCCCATCGGCGTGTACGGCACCGACAAGGAATTCGACAACTACCGCGTGACGGGCGAGGCGCTGCGCTCGCGCATCGCGCTGGCGGTGGAGCGTGCACTGCCGGTGCTGCGCCAGCGCTTGCACGACAAGGCCGCCGCGGCACCCGCACTCTCGCTGGCGGCCTGAGGCTGCACCTGATGTCGGAAGCACACATTCCCATCGCGGCGGCGCAGCGCATCGCACCACGGCCCGACCCCGCGCGCGTGCAGCGCATTGCCAGCGACGAGGAGGCCCTGGCCGCCGCGCGACGCCTGGCCGCCGAGTTCGCGCCCGATGCCGCGCGGCGCGACCGCGAACGCATCCTGCCCTGGGCGGAGCTGGACCGATGGTCCCAAAGCGGGCTGGGCGCCATCACCGTTCCGCGCGAATACGGCGGCGCCGGCGTGTCCTACGAAACGCTGGCGCAGGTGTTCGTCATCCTGTGCGCGGCCGACCCGTCGCTGGGGCAGATTCCGCAGAACCACTTCGGCCTGCTGGGCGTGCTGCGCGAGATCGGCACCGACGAGCAGAAGCGCCGCTTCTACGGCGAGGTGCTGGCCGGCGGGCGCCTGGGCAATGCCGGCCCCGAGCGCAAGTCCAAGACCATCCTGCACGGGCAGACGCGCCTTTCGCACACGCCCGAGGGCTTGCGCCTGAACGGCCATCGCTTCTATTCCACCGGCGCCCTGTTTGCGCACCGCGTGCCGGCCCGTGCGCTGGACGACGAAGGCCGCGCGGTGCAGGCCTGGGTGCCGCGCGATGCGCCGGGCCTGTCGGTGATCGACGACTGGAGTTCCTTCGGCCAACGCACCACCGCCAGCGGCTCGGTGAAGTTCCATTCCGTGCCGGTGGACGAGGCGGACGTCTTGCCGGTGTGGCAACTGGCCGACCGGCCAGGCCTGTTCGGCCCCACCTCGCAGCTGATCCAGGCCGCCATCGACCAGGGCATTGCCACTGCGGCGGTGGCCGACGCCATGGACTTCGTGCGCGACAAGGCGCGGCCCTGGGTGGATTCGGGCGTGGCGCGTGCCAGCGACGACCCCTACATCATCCAGGACGTGGGCCGCCTGCAGATCGACCTGCACGCCGCGCACGAGGTGCTGCGCGAAGCCGCCCGCACGCTGGACGAGATCGCCGCGCAGCCGGTCACCGCGCTTTCCAGCGCGCGCGCCTCGGTGGCGGTGGCGGAGGCCAAGGTGCTCACCACCCAGGTCGCGCTGGAGGCCAGCGAGAAGCTGTTCGAGCTGGCCGGCTCCTCGGCCACGCGGGCCCAGCACAACCTGGACCGCCATTGGCGCAACGCGCGCACCCACACCCTGCACGACCCGGTGCGCTGGAAGACCCACCTGATCGGCAACTACCTCCTCAACGGCGTGCTGCCCGCGCGCCATTCATGGAACTAGCACCATGACCCTTGAAGCCACTCTCGTGCGGCCGGCACCCGCGGTACCCGCCCCGGCACAACCCGCGCCCGCGCCGGCACCGCGCAAGGCGCCGGCGCGCATCCGCGATGACGCCCATGCCATCGAGGTCGCCCGCAAGCTGGCCGCGGACTTCGAGGAGAACGCCGTGCCGCGCGACCGCGAGCGCGTGCTCCCCTGGGCCGAGCTGGATCGCTTTTCCGCCAGCGGCCTGTGGTCCATCACCGTTCCGCGCGAATACGGCGGCCCCGGTGTGTCGAACGCCACGCTGGCCCAGGTGATCGCCATCATCTCGGCGGCCGACGGCTCGCTCGGGCAGATTCCGCAGAACCATTTCTACGCGCTGGAGGTCCTTCGCGTGGGCGGCACGCCGGCGCAGCAGCGCTTCTTCTACGAGCGCGTGCTGGCCGGCGAGCGCCTGGGCAATGCGCTGGCGGAGATCGGCCACAAGGACTTCAAGCGCCGCACCCGGCTCACGCCCGACGGCGACGGCTTCCGGGTGGACGGGCGCAAGTTCTATTGCACCGGCGCGCTCTTCGCGCACTGGATTCCCACCATGGTGGTGTCGCTCGAAGAGGGCCGCGAGGTGACGCGGATGGCCTTCGTGCCGCGCGGCGCCGACGGTGTGTCCATCACCGACGACTGGGACGGATTCGGCCAGCGCGTGACCGGCAGCGGCTCGGTGGCCTTCGACAACGTGCGGGTGGAGCGCGAGTGGGTGGTGCCCTTCCAGGCGTCGATGGAGCGGCCGACCACCATCGGGCCCTTCGCGCAGTTGCTGCATGCCGCCATCGACCTGGGCATCGGCCAGGGCGCACTGGCCGCCACGCTGCCTTTCGTGCGCGACCGGTCGCGGCCCTGGATCGATGCGGGGGTGGAGCGTGCCAGCCACGACCCGTTGACCATCGCCCAGGTGGGCGAGGTGGCGGTTCGCCTGCGTGCGGCCGAGGCGCTGGTGCGCCGCGCGGCGCGCATCGTGGCGGATGCGCAGCGCGACTCGAACGAGCGCAGCGTGGCCGAGGCATCGGTGGCCGTGGCCGAGGCGCGGGTGCTCACCACCAGCGCGTCGCTGGCCGCAGGCACGCGCCTGTTCGAGCTGGCCGGCACCGGCGCCACGCTGGACGGCCTGGGCCTGGACCGCTTCTGGCGCAACGCCCGCACCCACACGCTGCACGACCCAGTGCGCTGGAAGTACCACGCGGTCGGCAACTTCTACCTCAACGACAAGCTGCCGCCGCGACATGGCGCGCTTTGACTCCGGAGCCCGCATGAGCATGGAACGACATCCACCCAGCACGCGCCGCCGCGTGCTGCTGCAACTGGGCAGCGCCGGTGCGCTGCTGGCCGCGGGCCTGCCGCCCGCACACGCGGCGCTGAAGGAATCGCCCGGCACGACCAAGCTGCTGAAGGTGGGCGTGACCACCGGCCCGCACGAGCAGGTGTTCGAGGTGGCGCGGCGGGTGGCCGAGCGCGACTACGGCCTGAAGATCCAGATCGTGCCCTTCACCGACTACAGCCGGCCCAATGCCGCGCTGGAGGCCGGCGACATCGACGCCAACAGCTTTCAGCACCGGCCCTTCCTGGCGGCGCAGGTGCGTTCGCGCGGCTACAGGATCGTGGGCTTCGGCCGCACCTGGATCGGGCCGATGGCGATCTATTCCAGGAAGTACAAGAACTTCTCGGACCTGCCCGACGGGGCGAGCATCGCCATTCCCAACGACCCGGCCAACGAGAGCCGCGTGCTGCTGCTGTTGCAGAAGGCCGGCGCCATCAAGCTCAAGACCGGCATCGACCCGATTGCCGGCGTCAACGCCACGCCGCGCGACATCATCGAGAACCCCAAGAAGTTCCGCTTTGCCGAGATCGAGGCGGCGCAGCTGCCGCGCACGCTGGACGACACCGACGCCTCGGCCGTGAACGCCGACTATGCCAACAAGGCCGGGCTCAACCCGGTGCGCGACGGCATCCTGGTGGAAGACAAGGACGGCCCCTACGCCTGCCTGATCGCGGTGCGCGAGCAGGACCAGGCGCAGCCCTGGGTGCCGCAGCTGGTCAAGGCCTACCAGAGCGACGAGGTGCGCGAGTTCATCCTCAAGACCTTCGCCGGCGGCGTGGTCCCGGCCTTCTGACCCCGCGCCCAGGCAGCATGAGCAAGAAGAAGATCCTGCTGAACGCGTTCAACATGAACTGCGTCGGCCACATCAACCACGGCCTGTGGACGCATCCGCGCGACGAATCCACCGCCTACAACACCATCGAGCACTGGACGGGCATTGCCCGCACGCTGGAGCGCGGCCTGTTCGACGGCCTGTTCATCGCTGACATCGTGGGCGTGTACGACGTCTACCAGGGCAATGTGGACGTGACGCTGCGCGAGTCGATCCAGCTGCCGGTGAACGACCCGATGATGCTGGTCTCGGCCATGGCGGCGGTGACGCGGCACCTGGGTTTCGGCGTGACGGTCAACCTGGGCTACGAGCTGCCCTACCTGCTGGCGCGGCGCTTCTCGACGCTGGACCACCTCACGCGCGGGCGCATCGGCTGGAACATCGTCACCGGTTATCTGGACAGTGCGGCGCGCGCCATGGGCCTGGCCGAGCAGCTGCCGCACGACGAGCGCTACGACCGCGCCGACGAGTTCCTCGAGGTGCTCTACAAGCTCTGGGAGGGCAGCTGGGAAGAGGGGGCGGTGCGCCGCGACCGGGCCGAGCGCGTGTACGCCGACCCGGCCAGGGTGCACCCGGTGCACCACCGGGGCCGCTACTACCAGGTGGACGGCTACCACCTGGCCGAGCCTTCGCCGCAGCGCACGCCGGTGCTGTTCCAGGCCGGCGCATCGGGGCGCGGCCAGCGCTTTGCGGGCCGCCATGCCGAATGCGTGTTCATCTCGCCGCCCAACAAGGCGGCCGCGAAGAAGAGCGTGGCGTCGCTGCGCGAGCAGCTGGTGCAAAGCGGCCGCCGGCCCGAGGACGTGAAGGTCTTCGTCGGCGCCGCCGTCGTCACCGCGCCCACCTTGAAGCAGGCGAGGGAGAAGCACGAGGACTACAAGCGCTACGCCAGCCGAGAAGCGGGCCTGGCGCATTTCTCGGCCAGCACCGGCATCGACTACGCGCGCTACGACCTGGACGAGCCCATCCAGTACGGGCCGACCAACGCCATCGAGTCGGCCACCCGCACGGCGCAGCAGCATGGCTGGACGCGCCGGCAGCTGCTGGAGATCTTCGAGCTGGGCGGCCGCTACCCGGCCATCGTCGGCACGCCCGCGCAGGTGGCGGACGAGCTGCAGTCCTGGGTCGACGAGACGGGCGTGGACGGCTTCAACCTCAGCCGCACCGTGGTGCCCGAAAGCTACGAGGACTTCGTCGACCTGGTGGTGCCCGAGCTGCAAAGCCGCGGCGTCTACAAGACCGCGTACGAGAACGGCAGCCTGCGCAGGAAGCTCTTCGGCGAATCGGACCGGCTGCCGCAGCGGCACTTCGGCGCAGGCTTTCGGCGGCTGCCGCCCCAGGGGACTGAAGGGCCGCGCCTGAAGCTGGCGTGACGAAGGGGCGGGCGAGCTTCACGGGCAGAATCCGGCGTCAAGCCTGCGGCTGCCGCAGCCCCGCAACGACACGCCAACCCCCAATGAAGCTTCACCCGCCTTCCTGCCTGATGGCAGCCACCCTTTCCCTGCTCGCGCTGTCGGCATGCAGGAGCAGCGGCGACACGCTGGCGCAGCCGTCCAACCCCATCGCGGTCGACGTGCTGATCCGGGGTGGGTCCGTCTACAACGGCGACGCCCTCGAACCCACCGTCGCGGACGTCGGCGTGGCGGGCGACCGCATCGTCTTCGTCGGCAAGGCGCCCGCAGGCACGACGGCAGGCCGCACCATCGACGCCACCGGCATGGCCGTGACCCCGGGCTTCATCGACGCGCACACCCATGCCGACACCGACCTGCTGTCGGACAACGCGTCCAAGCGGCTCAACCTGGCCTTCGTCACGCAGGGCGTGACCACCTCCGTGATCGGCAACGACGGCTACGGCGGCTACGACATCGCCGGCCAGGCCGAGCGCATGCGAGCCAACCCGCCGGGCACGAACGCGGCCATGTTCGTGGGCTTCGGCCCCGTGCGCCAGAGCCAGCTGGCCAACAACAATGTCGCGCCCACGGCGCAGCAGCTCGAGGCCATGAAGAAGCTGGTGGCCGGCGCCATCTGCCAGGGCGCCATCGGCTTCTCCACCGGCCTCTACTACACGCCGCAGAACTTCTCCACCACCGAAGAGGTCATCGAGGTGGCCAAGGCCGCGGCGGTGCACGGCGTGCCCTACGACAGCCACATCCGCGACGAGCAGACCCGGGCCGGCCTGCCGGCCGCCGTGGCGGAAGCGCTGCGCATCGGCCGCGAAGCCGGCATGCCGGTTCACATCGCGCACATCAAGGCCCTGGGTGCCGATGTGCAGGGCATGAGCGGACAGCTGATCAAGATGGTCGAGGACGCGCAGGCGGCAGGCCAGAAGGTCCACGCCGACCAGTACCCGTGGCTCGCTTCGAGCACCTACCTCTCCGCCGCGCTGATTCCGGCGTGGGCCAACGCCGGCGGCCGCCCGGCGCTGCTGCAGCGCTTCGACGATCCGGCCGTGCAGGAGCGGCTGCGCGCCGGCATCGCCGAGAACCTGCGCCTGCGCAACGGCGCCGCGGCGGTCCTGATCGCGGCGGGCAATCCCAAATATGTGGGCAAGACGCTGGCGCAGATCGCGCAGGCATCGACCCGCGGCGACGCGGTCGACGCCACCATCCTGGTGCTGCGCGAAAGCGAGAACCTCGTCGCCAACTTCAACCAGAGCGAAGAGGATGTGCGTGCCTTCATGAAGCGGCCCTGGGTCATGACCTCGTCCGACTCGTCGCCGGGCCATCCGCGTGCGGTCGCTTCGTTCTCGCAGAAGTACGGCGAGTACGTGGTGCGACAGAAGGTGATCTCCATCGGCCAGTTCGTAAACAGCAGCACCTCGCTCACCGCCGACTCGCTGGGCATCGTCGACCGCGGCCGCCTGAAGGCGGGCCAGTTCGCCGACATCGTGGTGTTTGATCCGGCGCGCTTCAAGGCCAGGGCGAGCTATACCGCGCCGGCGCTGCTGTCCGAAGGCATCATGCTGACCATGATCAACGGCCGGGCGGTGGTGGAGAACGACGTGCCCACGAACGTGGCGGCCGGCCGTGCCCTGCTGCGCGTGCCGGACCCGCGCCTCTGCCCGGCCACCAAGGCGGCGACCGGAAGCGCGAAGCTGGCCCTGAGCCCCGCCATGCACGATCACGCGCACTGAGGCAGCGAGGGCTTCAGTTGAATTGCGCCGCGGCGGACGGGTGCGGCGCGCGGGCGGCCAGCAGCTGCGTCAAGGCCGGCTCGGCCGGCGGCCCGCTGGCCGCTTCCTCGCGCTCGGCCCCGAGGGCTTCCTCCACCACCTGGCGGGTGAGCACCGGCGAGAACGATTCGATGAAGTCGTACACGTAGGCGCGCAGGTAGGCGCCGCGCCGCACCGCCAGCTTGGTGGTGTTGATGCCGAACAGGTGGCCCACGTCCACCGCGCGCAGCCGCGTGTCGCGCTCCGACTCGAAGGCGATGCCGGCCACCACGCCCACGCCCAGGCCGAGCTCCACGTAGGTCTTGATCACGTCGGCGTCCATGGCGGTGATGGCCAGGTCGGGCTTGAGGCCCGCGTCCACGAAGGCCTGGTCGATGCGGTTGCGGCCGGTGAAGCCGCTGTCGTAGGTGACCAGCGGATAACCCGCCAGGCGCTCGATGGTCACCGGTCCGTCCAGCAGCGCATGGCCCGGCGGCACGATGAGCGAGTGGGTCCAGCGGAAGCTGGGCAGTGCCACCAGCTGCGAATAGTCGCTCAGCGCCTCGGTGGCAATGCCCACGTCGGCTTCGCCGTCCAGCAGCATCTGCGCGATCTGCTGCGGCGAGCCCTGGCGCAGGTGGATCTGGACGTCGGGAAAGCGCCCGCGGAATTCCTGCACCGCGATCGGCAGCGCGTAGCGCGCCTGCGAATGCGTGGCGGCAATCGACAGCAGCCCGCGCTTTTGCGAGAGAAAGTCCTGCCCCGCCTGGCGCAGGTTGCGGCTTTCCAGCAGCACGCGCTCGATGATGGGCAGCAGGTAGTCGCCGGGCGGCGTGAGGCCCGTCAGCCGCTTGCCGGCGCGGGCGAAGAGCTCGAGCCCGAGCTCTTCTTCAAGCTCGCGGATCTGCCGGCTCACGCCCGGCTGGGAGGTGTGGAGCACCTGGGCCGCCTCGGTGAGATTGAAGCCGCAACGCACGGCTTCGCGCACGGAGCGCAGTTGTTGGAAGTTCATTGCAATCGCCGAAAAAAGCTGTGCCATGTGGGGCACTCTGCGGACGATTCTGCAAGGCGGCCTTCCAATCGCGAACTACCGATTTGTTGCTTTCAAATGAGTGAATGATCTGAAAGGGCGCTCAGAAGGCCGGCACCAGCGAGCCGTTGAACTTGGTCTCGATGAAGCTCTTCACCTCGGGCGACTGGTAGGCCTTCACCAGCTGCCGGGCCCAGGGCTTGTCCTTGTCGGCGCGGCGCACCGCGATCAGGTTGGCATAGGGGCTCTGGGGCGATTCCTTGATGACCGCATCCTTGGCCAGCGACAGGCCCGCCTTCTCGGCATAGTCGTTGTTGATGGAGGCGATGACCAGGTCGTCCAGCGAACGCGGCAGCTGCGCCGCGTCCAGCGGCACCAGCTTGAGCTTCTTCGGGTTGGACACCACGTCCAGCGGCGTGGCGGTGTTGTTCTTCACCGCCTCGGGCTTGAGCGTGATGAGCCTGGCTTCCTGCAGCAGGAGCAGCGCGCGGTTGCCGTTGGACGGATCGTTCTGGATGCCCACCGAGGCGCCGTCGGGCAGCTGGTCGATGGACTTGATCTTGCGCGAGTAGAAGCCCAGCGGCGCGGTGATGGTCAGGCCCACCGGCACGATGTCGAAGCCGCGCGACTTGTTCTGGTTGTCCAGGAAGGGCTGGTGCTGGAAGGCATTGGCATCCAGGTCGCCGGCCGCCAGCGCGGCATTGGGCAGCTGGTAGTCGTTGAACACGACCACGTCGATCGCCAGCCCGTCGCGCGCCGCGACCTTCTTCACCACCTCGAAGATCTGCTCGCCGTTGCCCACCGAGACGCCGACCTTCAGCGCCTTCTTGTTGTCTTGCGCATGCAGCGCGCCGCAGGTGGCGGAAAGAAGGGCGGTGGCGACGATGGACAGGGCGGCGCGGCGAAGGGAGGCGAGCATTTGAAAGTTGCAATGGAGTGAAAGTGGCGCGACTTTGCCGCCGCGCACCGCCGCCCGGAAGGAAGGAAAACGCAGAACCTTATGCGCGGGCGCAGCCGCACGGCGCGACAGCGGGCCTTCATCGAAAAGCGCATAAGCACGCGACGAAAGCGTCCTTCCCCTTTGGGGATGCGCTTCCCATACTCGGCCGCTTTGCCGGGCAACCCTGCTGAGATGACCACAGACTTTCAATCCACGAAACCACCGGGCACGCAGCCGGTGATACGGCTGCAAGCCGTGAAGAAATCATTCGCGCTGCCCGGTGGCGGCACCTTCGATGCGGTGCATTCGCTCTCGCTGGACATCCATGCCGGCGACACCTTCGGCCTGATCGGCAAGAGCGGCGCGGGCAAGTCCACGCTGCTGCGCCTCATCAACCTGCTGGAGCGCCCCGATGCGGGGCAGGTGATCGTGTCCGGCCGCGACCTCACGCAGCTGTCGCGCCGCGAACTGCGCGATACGCGCCAGAACATCGGCATGATCTTCCAGCAGTTCAACCTCATCCAGAACGCCACGGTGGCGGACAACGTGGCCTTCCCGCTGAAGATCCACGGCCGCCATACGCGGGCCGAAATCCAGGCGCGCGTGCGCGAGTGCCTGAAGCTGGTGGGCCTGGAGGACAAGGCCGCCAGCTACCCGGCGCAGCTGTCGGGCGGGCAGAAGCAGCGCGTGGCCATTGCCCGCGCGCTGGCGCCGCGCCCGCAGGTGCTGCTGTGCGACGAGCCCACTTCGGCGCTGGACAGCGAAACCACGCGCGAGCTGCTGCAGACCCTGCGCGAGGTGAACGAGAAGCTGGGCGTGACCATCGTCATCGTCACGCACGAGCTGTCGGTGGTGGAGGCGCTGTGCAGGCATGTGGCCATCCTGGAGCAGGGCCGGCTGGTGGAGCAGTTCGAAGTGGACGGCCCGTCGGCGGCGGAGCGCCGCACCGCGCTCGGCCGCGAGATCGACGAACTGGTGCGCCAGCGCGCCCAACAGCGCGGCCAACAGCGCGCCTTGGTGCGGCCCACGGCCGATGTGCAGGCGGCCAACACGCCGCAGCTGGCGAATGCGTCGCCGCTCGCCCATGCGCAGGGGGTGGCCTATGCCTGAGAACATCGCCGCCATCCTCCCGGAGCTGGGCGTGGCCACGGCCCAGACCTTTCTCATGCTGGGCATCGGCCTGAGTGCGGCACTGCTCATCGGCGGGCCGCTGGGCATCCTGCTGTTCCTGCTGAGCCCGGGGCAGTCGCTGGAGAACCGCCCCGTGTTCCTGGTGCTGAACTGGATCGTCAACACCGTGCGCTCCTTTCCCTTCATCATCCTGCTGGTGGCGCTGGTGCCCTTCACGCGGGTGGTGGCGGGCACCTCCATCGGGCCGCTGGCCGCGGCGGTGCCGCTGTCGGTGGCGGCCATTCCCTACCTGGCGCGGCTGGTGGACCAGTGCCTGCGCGAGGTGCCGCGCGGCGTGATCGAGGCGGCCCACGCCATGGGCGCGAGCGAGCTGCAGATCATCGCGCGCGTGCTGCTGGTGGAGGCCCGCTCCGGCCTGGTGCTGGCGCTCACGGTGCTGGCGGTGAGCTTTCTCTCGTACTCGGCCATTGCCGGCGTGGTGGGCGGCGGCGGCATCGGCGACCTGGCCATCCGCTACGGCTACTACCGCTTCCAGACCGATGTGATGGTGCTCACCGTGGCATTGCTGGTGGTGCTGGTGCAGATCATCCAGTTCGCCGGCAGCCATGCGGCCCGCGTGCTGGACAAGCGCTGATTCCTTTTCTATTCATTTCCCGAACTTCGCACTCATGAAAACCAAGTTTGTCCGCCGCGCCGTGCTGGCGCTTTTCGTGGCCGTGCTCGCCGCCGGCGTGCTGCCCCTGCAGGCCGCCGCGCAGGCCGCCAAGAAGGAACTGGTGATCGGCGCCACCGCCGGCTCCAACATCGACCAGCTCAAGGCCGGCATCGTGCCGGCGCTGGAGAAGAAGGGCTACAAGGTCAAGCTGGTGGAGTTCAACGACTACGTGCAGCCCAACCAGGCGCTGGCGCAGGGCTCGCTGGACGCCAACTTCTTCCAGCACCGCGTGTACCTGCAGAAGTTCGCGGCCGACCAGAAGCTGGACATCGTCGAGCTGGTGCAGGGCCCCATCGCGCCGCTGGGCGTGTATTCCACCAAGCGCAAGACGCTGGCCGAGGCGCACGAGGGCGACCGCGTGACGCTGCCCAACGACCCGAGCAACCTGGCGCGCGCCCTGGTGCTGCTGGAGCAGAACAAGCTGATCGTGCTCAAGAGCGGCGTGGACCCGATCCGTGTGTCGGAAAAGGACGTGGCGGAGAACCCGCGCAAGCTGAAGTTCATTCCGCTGGAAGCGGCGCAGCTGCCGCGCTCGCTGGGCGACACCGAGTACGCCATCATCAACGGCAACTTCGCCATCTCGTCGGGCCTGAAGCTCACCGAGGCGGTGGCGCTGGAGAAGACGCCCGACCACTACCTGAACGTGGTGGCCGTCAGGCGCGCCGACAAGGACAGCGCCTGGGCCAAGGACCTGGTCGAGGTCTACCGCTCCAAGGATTTCCAGGCGGTGGTGGACAGCAAGTTCCAGGGCTACGCCAAGCCCACCTTCCTGCAGTAGCTCGAGCGGGGCCGTCACTTGACGACGCCGACATTGCAGCGCCTGGGCTGCTTCACCCGCGTGCTGGACAACACCTCGGCCGCAGAGCGTTATCGCCTGGCGGCCGAGCAGATCGCGCAGGCCGAGGCCCTGGGCTTCGACACGGCATGGGTGGCGCAGCACCACTTCCACGAAGCCGAAGGCGGCCTGCCTTCGCCGCTGGTCTTCCTCGCCTCGGTGGCGGCGAAGACCAGGCGCATCCGCCTGGGCACCGGCATCGTCACGCTGCCGCTGGAGAACGCGGTGCGCGTGGCCGAGGACGCGGTGGTGCTGGACCTGCTGACCGGCGGCCGGCTCGAATTCGGCGTGGGCACCGGCGGCACGCCCTCGTCCTTCACCGCCTTCGGACTGCACAGCGACCAGCGTGCCGAGGTGTTCGCGCGCCACCTGGCGCTGCTGCGCGATGCCTGGGCCGGCCGGCCGCTGCCCGGTGGCGACCGGCTGTATCCGTCTTCTCCGCAACTGCTGGACCGTGTCTGGCAGGCCAGCTTCTCGGTGGCGGGGGCCGAGCGGGCCGCTCGCGCGGGCGACGGCCTGATGCTTTCGCGCACGCAGCCGCGCACGCCCGAGGCGCCGCATGCCCGGCTGGCCGACATCCAGCTGCCGATCGTCGAGGCCTACCTGTCGGCGCTGCCGGCCGGTCGTGCACCGCGCATTGCCGGCTCGCGCTCGGTGTTCGTGGCCGACGACCGCGCGCTCGCGCGTCGGCTGGCGGAGGAAGGCCTTCGCCGCGGCCTGGTGCGCCAGCCCGTGCCGGGCGGCCCGGGCGCGGATGCACCGCTCGACCTGCTGATCGCGCGGCAGGACGTGCACGTGGGCACGCCGGCGGACGTCATCGCCTCGCTGCGCGCCGACCGCACGCTGGCCCATGTGACCGACCTGGTGTGCCAGGTGCATCCGATGGACCCGCCGCATCGGCACATCCTGCGCTCGATCGAGCTCATCGCCACCGAAGTCGCGCCGGCACTGGGCTGGCGTGCCGCCGCACCTGTCGCCGCCAAGACGGCGGCCGGCGCTCCTTCATCTTCTTCTTCCGAACTCCAGACCACCATCGCATGAACGCAGTCCACGCCTTTCCCGATGTGATCGACCAGCTCGTGGGCACCGCATCCGGCGGCCCCGTCGACGAGATCCGTGCCCGGCGCCCGCTGGCCCGCCTGCATGCGCAGCAGAGCTACCAGGCGCTGTTCGAGCCCGCCGCGCCGCCGCCGGGCTACGAAGGCGAGTTCGATGCGGTCGAGCGCTTCGCGATCGCGACCTTCGTCGCGGCGCTGCACCGGCAGCCGGCCTTCATCGCCTTCTATGCGACCGGGCTGTCGCGCGCGGGCGCATCGACGGCGCTGCAGGAGACGGTCGTCGACGCGGCGCGGCAGGGTGCGGCCAGCGGGCCCTACGGCAGCTATCCGGCCGGCGCCCTGAGCGCGGAAGACGTGCAGGGGCCCGACTATGTGGTGTCTGCGGCGCACCGCGCCGTGCTCGGCGTGCGGCTGGCCGCCGCGCTCGCCCACGCGCATCTCCTGGTGCTGCATCCGCGCGATGCCAAGGCGGACGGCCTGCGCGCGCTGCTCGATGCGGGCTGGTCGGCCGACGAGATCGTCACGCTGTCGCAGCTGGTGTCCTTCCTGTCGTTCCAGGTGCGGGTGGTGGTGGGGCTGCGTGCGCTGTCCGGGAGTGCTGCGGCATGAGCGTGGACACCATCGCCCATCCGGGCCACCTTGCGCCCAACGCCTTCACGCAGGCCCAGCTGGACTGGCTGCCCTGGCTGGCACCGCTGGCCGAGTCGCAGCTGACTGACGTGCACTTCGCCGGCCTGGTGGATGCTGCGCGTGCCAAGTCGCCGTACTTCATGCTGCTGGCGCGCGACCCGGACATCCTGGGCGCGCGCACGCGCACCGACAAGGACATCTTCTACAACCCCGAGGCCGGCCTGCCGCGCGCCGAGCGCGAGCTGGCGGCCACCGCCACGTCGCGCGTCAACGGGTGCATCTACTGCGCTTCGGTGCATGCACGCTTCGCCTCGCACTTCTCGCCGCGCTCGCAGGACGTGCAGCGGCTGCTGGACGAGGGCGTGAAGGCCGCGCTCGACCCGCGCTGGGATGCCATCGTGGCCGCCTCGGCGGCGCTCACCGCGACGCCCATCGCCTTCGGCGAGGCGCACATCGCCGCGCTGCGCGCCGTGGGGCTGGACGCGCTGGCGATCTCGGATGTGATCCACGGCGCGGCCTTCTTCAACTGGGCCAACCGCCTGATGCTGTCGCTGGGGGAGCCGCGGCTGCCGCCTGGCTGAGCGGCCCTGGCAGGGCTGCGATTCGTGTTAGCGTCCGGGCTCTTCAACGCAGATGCAAAGAGTCCAGGTGGTCATGCCCAAGGCGCGTGTTCAGGTGTCGGCGCGGGATCAGCAGGTGCCGCTGCCCACGGCGCCCGAGGTGCGCCGCCGCCCGCGGCAGTCGCGCGCCCAGCACAGCGAAAAAGCCCTGCGCGACGCCTTTGTCCGGGTTCTGCTGGAGCGCGGCTATGCCAAGACCACCATCCGCGAGGTGGCCTCGGTGGCGGGCGTGGGCGTGGGCACCTTCTACGAGTACTTCGGCAACATGCGTTCGCTGGCGGCCAAGTGGATCAGCGACACGGTCAAGGACGCGGAGCTGAAGCTGCGGCAGTCCTTCGAGGCGCATCGCGGCCGGCCGCTGGCCGAGATCGTCGATGCCGTGCTCGACGTGCAGGTGAAGAACATCGCCGACAACACGCAGACCTGGACGCTGCTGTTCCTGCTCGAGCGGCAGGTGTCGGCGCCCAGCGCCTACCGGCGCCACTACGACACCTGGGTCGACGCGTGGCGCGACGCCCTGGCCTGCGCCGCGGACCCGCCGCCGCAGGACCGCCTGCCCCTGGTGGCGCGCATGGCGCATGCCATCTCGTACGGGTGGCTGTCGCAGTGCATGCTGACCACCGACCCGCCGCCTTCCGAGGCCTCGCTGCGCCATGAACTCGGGCTGGCCGTGCATGGCTACCTGGCGGGCGTGAAGGCGGCCGGCTCGCGCTGAGCGAACGCGCGGCGCTGCGAGTTTGACGGGATGGCGCGTTAACCCCGTGCGCGCTGCGGGGCGAGGCGCCCGGCGCGCTGCGCGTCGGCGCCGCATGCCTGGACGATCAGCTGCGCCAGCACCTGCATGCCGCTTTCCTTCTCCGCGCGGTCCACGGTGAACAGCTCCAGCATGCCCGCGCCCCGCAGGCTGTCGAACACCAGCACGGCAAAGCCCTGCGGGTTGGGGTGGTTCGCCTTCAGTTCGGGAAAGGCATCCAGGAAGCGCGCGTAGAAGGTGCGGTCCACGTCGCCGCGATGGGCGTCGATGCGGTCGAAGAGCTGGGGCGTGGACTTGCAGCCGAAGAACAGGCTCCAGGCGGCCAGGTAGTTGGGGGCGCCGAAGATGTGGCGCCAGGCGCGGCTGACGAACTGCTCGGCCCGCTCCTGCAGGGGCAGGGCGGCGTCGGGCCAGACGCTGCCCTGGTCGCTCACCGGCTCCATCACCTCGTCGACCAGCCGCTCCATCAAGGCATCGCGGCTCTCGAAGTGGTGCTGCAGGGCGCCCAGCGACACGTCGGCACCGCGGGCGACGGCCTGCAGCGTGGTGCCGCGCAGGCCTTCCTCGCGCAGCAGGTTCAGGGCCGAGTCGATGATCTTGCGCTGCGTGGCCTCGACGCGCTCGTTCTGCGGGGTGCGTCCGCGCCGCTGCATGGTGGGCGTTGTCATGTCTTGCTCGGGCCTTAAAAAACAAATATTAAATATTTCTTGTTTCTTCTAGCCGGTTCGCGGCAATCCGTCCATAGGGGAAAACAACAAACAATAATAATTTATTGTTGTTTAGAGTTCGCGGCCATGCGGCAACCCGCCCGCAGATCCGCAGCCCTTACCGGGGCAGAGACCGAGAGTACCGAGAGCCCCGAGATGCCGCGCACCGTAGATCGCCTGCCCAACGACGACCGCACCAACGGCTGGAGCGCCCTGCTGGCGGCACGCCAGCCCCGGCCCTCGCTGCAAGCGCAGCTGGATGTCGACTGGCTCATCGTCGGTGCCGGCTATGCGGGCCTGGCGGCTGCACGGCAACTGGCCACGCAGCAGCCAGGCGCCGCCATCGCGGTGGTCGAGGCCGGCGTGGTGGGCGAGAACGCCTCGGGCCGCAATTCCGGCTTCGCCATCGACCTGCCGCACAGTTCTTCCCCCTCGGATGCGGCGGTGGAGCAGGGCCGCCATGTGATCCGCGTCAACCGCTTCGCCGTCGATGCGCTGGACCGGCTGGTGGCCGAGCACGGCATCGCCTGCGACTGGAACAGGTGCGGCCGCTATCACGTGGCCGTGACCGACGCGGTGGCGGCCGAATCGCTCAAGAGCTATGCCCACAACCTCGACGCCTGGGGCGAGCCCTACGAATACCTGGAGCGCGGCGCGCTGCGCCAGCGCCTGGGCACCGACTACTACGCCGCCGCGGTCTACACGCCCGGCACGCACCTGCTGAACCCGGCCGCCCTGGTGCGCGGCCTGGCCGACAGCCTGCCGCCGCAGGTGCAGCTGTTCGAGAACTCGCCGGTCGTCGAGGCCGACTTGCACGGCGACTCGCCTTCGGTGCGCACCGCGCAGGGCCGCATCCGCGCGGGCAAGCTGATCCTGGCGGTGAACGCGTTCTCGCAGTCCTTCGGCGTGTACCGCGAGCGCCAGGTGCCGGTGCTGCTGTTTGCCAGCCTCACGCGCCCGCTCACCGATGCGCAGCTCGCCAGCCTGGGCAGTGACGACACCTGGGGCGTGACGCCCGCGCACGGCGTGGCCGGCTCCACGCTGCGCCTCACGCAAGACCGGCGGCTGATGATCCGCCAGGGTTTCGAATACTCGCCGAGTCTGCGCACCAACGATGCGCGGCGCGCCAAGGCCAAGGCCATGAACCTGGACCTGCTGCGCCGGCGCTTTCCCCAACTGGGGGCCATCGAGCTGGAACATTTCTGGATGGGCTGGCTGGCCGTGTCGCAGAACCACGCGCCGGCCTTCGGACGCATCGCACACAACGCCTACGCGGCCTCCTGCTGCAACGGCTCGGGCATCGTGCGGCACACGGCCGCCGGCATGCTCATCGCCGACCTGGCGCTGGGCCGCCAGAACCCGCTGATCGACGACTTCCTCGTCGAAGGCACCGCCAACTACATCCCGCCGCGCCCGGTGCGCGACATCGGCGTGGGCCTCACGCTGGCCTGGGACATGTGGCGCGGCCGCGCCGAGCAGTAAGCAACTCCGGCAGCCCCCGGGACGGGCTGCCCCATCCACACCATCCACCATCCAACCGAGGAGACACCGGTGAGCATTTCTTCCACAGGTCATCTGGAGCGCAAGCTCAAGAACCGCCACATCCAGCTGATCGCCCTGGGCGGCACCATCGGCACGGGCCTGTTCCTGGGCTCGGCCGGCATCATCGAGATGGCCGGCCCCGGCGTGCTGCTGGGCTATGCCATCGGCGGCGCCATCATCTTCCTGATCATGCGCTTCCTGGGCGAGATGCTGGTGGAAGAGCCCACCGCCGGCTCCTTCAGCCACTTTGCCAACCGCTACCTGTCGCGCTTCGCCGGCTTCCTGTCGGGCTGGAACTGCGTGGCGCTGTACGTGCTCGTGGGCATGCTCGAGCTCACGGCGTGCGCCAAGTTCGTGCAGTTCTGGTGGCCCGAGATTCCCACGTGGGTGATCGTGGCCGCGCTGTTCGCGCTCATCAACGCGGTCAACTTCATCAACGTGAAGGCGTACGGCGAGTTCGAGTTCTGGTTCGCGCTCATCAAGATCGCGGCCGTGGTGGCCATGATCGTGACGGGCATCTATATCCTCTCGACCACCCACAACCCGACGCAGACCGTGAGCAACCTGTGGACGCACGGCGGCTTCCTGCCCAACGGCGTGTCGGGGGTGGTGATGGCCTTCGCCTTCATCATGTTCGCCTTCGGCGGCGTCGAGATGCTGGGCTTTGCAGCCGCCGAGACGGACCAGCCGCGCAAGGTGATTCCCAAGGCCATCAACCAGCTCATCTTCCGCGTGCTGGTGTTCTACGTGGGCTCGATGGCGGTGCTGCTGGCGCTCACGCCCTGGACCGACCTGGTGGCGCAGCTCAAGGCCGGCGGCGGCACCTACAGCGGCAGCCCCTTCGTGCTGGTGTTCGCCGGCATCGGCGAGAAGCTCGCGGCCAACGTGCTGAACTTCGTGATCCTCACCGCCACGCTGTCGGTCTACAACAGCATGGTCTACAGCAACAGCCGCCTGCTCTACGGCATGGCCCTGGAAGGCAACGCGCCCAAGTCGCTCATGGAAGTGAACAAGCGCGGCGTGCCGGTGCGCGCCATCGTCTACCCGGGCGTGTTCACCGCGCTGTGCATCGTGCTGAACTACGTGGCGCCGGCCGGCGTGATCGAACTGCTGATGTCGCTCATCGTCGCGGCACTGGTCATCACCTGGGTCATCATCATCCTGGCGCACCTGAAGTACCGCAAGGCGCAGGCCGCCAAGGGCGCCCGCGCCAGCTTCCTCGCGCCCTTCTCGCCGCTGTCCAACTACCTGTGCCTGGCCGTCATGGCCGTGGTGGTGGCGGTGATGGCGGCCACGCCCGACATCCGCAGCTCGGCCTTCGCCATTCCCGTGTGGATCGGCCTGGTGTATGTGGCCTTCCGCGTCGTGAACCGGCAGCTGGCCGCCCCGGCCATGCGCACCACCTGACGACCCTCGCAACCTTTCTGGAAGAAGAACCTGATGAACTCCGCTCCCACCTTCTACCCCGCGCCCGGCGGCATGCCGTTTTCTTCCGCGGTGCGCGCCGCCGGCCTCGTGATGCTGTCGGGCCAGATTCCCTTCGACGACGCCGGGCGCCCGCTCACCGGCCCCATCGAGGCGCAGACGCATGCCGTGTTCAAGAGCATCGCGGCCCGGCTGGAGGCCGTGGGCCGTTCGCTGGACGATGTCGTCAAGGTCAACATCTGGCTGGCCGACCTGAACGACTTCGCAGCGTTCAACAAGGTGTACGCCGGCTACTTCAAGGAAGGCCGCTACCCGGTGCGCAGCCTGGTGCAGGCGCAGCTGGTGTTCGGCGTGGGTGTGGAGATCGAGGTGCAGGCGGTCGATGCGCCGGCCGCGGCGTAGGCACGTGGGCATCGAGATTCAGATGGAGGCCGCATGACGTCGACCACGCCGCCCAAGCTCACCGACGCGCAGCTCCAGCCGCTGCTGGCGCAACTGCCGGCGTGGCGCATGAGCACCGAGCGCGGGGGCACGCTCTCGCGCGAATTCGTCTTCCAGGATTTCGCGCAGGCCTGGGGCTTCATGTCCCAGGTGGCGGTGGTGGCGGAAAAGCGCAACCACCACCCCGAGTGGTCCAACGTCTACAACCGGGTGGCTGTGACGCTGACCACCCACGATGCCGATGGCCTGTCGATGAACGACATCGCGCTGGCCCGCCTCATGGACCAGGTCGCCGAGGCGCTGGCCGGGCAGGCCGGCGGCTGAGCCGGGTGCCTCAGCCTTTCTTTTGCGAGACCCGCTGCCAGGCCTCGTAAGGGCTCTCGCCGTCTTCGCCCTTCAGCGGCTGGTACGACATGCGCAGCGACTGCTGCTCGATGGGCTTGGCCATCTCGGCGTAGATGCGCGCGGTCGACAGGCCGTAGGGCTCGCCGTCCGCGTTGGAGGCGGCGAAGTACGCGGCCTTGATGCCCACCATGTGCATCAGCGACAGGCACATGGGGCAGGGCTGGCCGCTGGCGTACATCTCGCAGCCGTCCAGCCGCGGGTTCTGCTGCGCCGCCGTGGCCGCGCGGATGGCCTGCATCTCGGCATGGGTGGAGGGGTCGTGGGTGGCGAGGATCTCGTTCACGCCGGTGGCCAGCACCTGGCCGTCCTTCACCAGCACCGCGCCGAAGGGGCGGCCGCCGCGTTCCACCACGTTGTTGCGCGCCAGGCCGACGGCCATGCGCAGGTAGTCCTTGTTCATGCTTTCCTTTCCTTGTTGCGTCAGGCCGCCTTGGGAAACGCGCCTTTGACGCCATCCACCACCCAGTTGATGCTGCGCACCTCGGGGTCGGGCAGCTCGGCGCCGGCGGCCACCCGCTGCTTGCCGTCGCGGTCGGTGAGGGGGCCGGCGAAGACCTTGAGCTTGCCGCTGACGAGGTCCTTCTCGCGCTGTGCCACCTCGGCCAGCACGTTGGCCGGAATGGCCGCGTTGTAGGGCGCCATCTTGCAAAAGCCCCCTTCGCCCACGCCGCGCCAGCGGCTCTGCGATTTCCAGGTGCCTGCCATCACGTCGCGCGCCGCTTCCACATAGGCGCTGCTCCAGTCGAGGATATCGCCGGTGAGCTGGCCCTTGGTGACGAACTTGGAAAAGTCGCTGCCGTTGCCCACGCTCCAGGCGCCGCGGGCCTCGGCCGCGATGCCCTGCACCGGCGTGTTGGGGCTGCCGGCCAGCACGTCCGCACCTTGGGAGATGAGCGCGTTGACGGCGTCCTTCTCCTTGGCCGGGTCGTTCCAGCTGTTGATCCAGATCACATTGCAGGCGGCCTGCGGGTTCACGCTGCGCGCGCCGATGAGGAAGCCGTTCAGGCGCCACACCACCTGCGGCACCGGGAAGGCGCCCACCCAGCCCAGCACGTTCGACTTGGTCATGCGCCCGGCGATCACGCCGGCCAGGTAGGTGGCCTCGTAGTTGCGCGCCTCGAAGGCGCCCATGTTCTTCGCCGTGGTGATGGCCGCGCAGCACTCGAAGGTGGTGTCGGGCATGGCGCGTGCCACCTTGAGCATGGGCGCCATCTGCGAGAAGGTGGTGCCGAAGATCAGCTTGTGCCCCTGCGAGGCCAGCTCGCGGAACACGCGCTCGGCATCCTGCGCCTGCGGCACGTCGGTCACGGCCGTGACCTTCACCCGGCCGGGAAAGGCGGCCTCGACGGCCTTCCAGCCCAGCGCATGCTGCGTCTCCCAGCCCACCTCGCCGATGGGAAACTGGTGCACGACGCCGATCTTGAGCACGTCCTTCTGCTGCTGCGCGAACAGGTCCGCGCTGCGGCCGGCCAGCGCGGCAATGCCCAGTGAAGAGGTGGCTTTGATGAACTCCCGGCGGGGCAGGATCAGCATGGTTGTCTCCTTCTATGGTTGTGGTGGCTCACGGGGTTGGGGGGGGAAAGCTCAGATCTCGTCGATGGCGGTGGCGGCCGCCTGCTGCACGTTGGCGCCCACCGCAAAGCGCGCGGCGGTCTTCACGTAGAAGCTCGCGCCGAAGCGGCCGACCGGGTGGTAGTCCTGCAGGCGCACGCGCCACTTCTTGTCGTCGATGAGGCCGTCGCGCGCGCTCAGCCACTGCACGCGGCCGATGAAGATGATCCGGCTGTCGGTTTCCAGCTTCTCGTGCAGCACGCACTCGAAGGCGACGGGCGCCTCCACGATGCGCGGCGGCGCCACGGTGTGCGAGGGCACGGCACGCAGCCCCGTGTGCTCCAGCTCGCTCATCTCGAAGGGCAGGGCGTCGCCGCAGGCATGCATCTGCTCGGTCATGGCCTCGTCGCACAGGTGCACGACGAACTCGCCGGTGGCCAGGATGTTGGCGGCCGTGTCCTTCAGCCGGCCGTCCTGCAGCCGGTTCACGCTGAGCATCAGGATCGGCGGGTCCTCGCCCAGCATGTTGAACATGGAGAAGGGCGCCGCATTCACCACGCCGCTGGGCCCCACGGTGGTGACCAGCGCGATCGGCCGCGGCACGATCAGGCTGGCCATGAGCTTGTAGCGCTCGTAGGCCGAGAGGGGTGCGAAATCGATTTCCATGATGAAGAGCTCCTTGAATCAGGCGCCGGCGTGGAAGGGCTTGCCGAGCGACACCGGGGTGTTCAGCCGCACCATGGCGGCGTTGCGCGAGATGAGCACCAGCACGGCCACGGTGGCCAGGTAGGGCAGCATCGACATGGCCTGCGACGCGAAGCCGATGCCCGCGCCCTGCGCGAAGAACTGCGCGATGGTGATGCCGCCGAACAGGTAGGCGCCCAGCATCACGCGGCCCGGCCGCCACGAGGCGAACACCACCAGTGCCAGCGCGATCCAGCCGCGCCCGGCCGTCATGCCTTCCAGCCACAGCGGCGCATACACCAGCGACAGGTAGGCGCCCGCCAGGCCCGAGGTGATGCCGCCGAACACGGTGGCCAGGTAGCGGATGCGCGTCACCGGATAGCCCAGCGAGTGCGCCGAGCTCGGCGATTCGCCCACCGCGCGCAGCACCAGGCCCGGCCGCGTGCGGTAGAGGAACCACGCCACGCCCGCGAACAGCAGCCACGAGAGGATCACCATCGGATGCACGGCCTGCACGAAGGCGCCGAGCACGGGGACGTCGCCCAGCGCGCCCAGCCCGTTACCCGGCAGCTTGAGCGCCACGCCCACGTGGTTCTTGCCGGCAAAGGCGCTCACGCCCGCGCCGAAGATGGCCAGCGCCAGCCCGGTGGCCACCTGGTTGGCCTGCAGCGTGAGCGTGAGGAAGGCGAACAGCAGCGCCATCAGCGCGCCGGCCACGCAGCCGGCGCCCACGCCCAGCCACAGGCTCTGCGTGGCGCTCGCGGTGATGAAGGCGGCGATGGCGCCGACGATCATCATCCCTTCCACGCCCAGGTTGAGCACGCCCGACTTCTCGGTGACCAGCTCGCCCAATGCGGCAAAGATCAGCGGCGTGCCGGCGCCGAGCGTCATCACGACCAGGGGGATCAGCGTGTCGGTCATTGCGGGATCTCCTTGGCGCCCGGCACGAGCCTGACGCGGTAGCCGATGAAGAGGTCGGCACCCAAGAGGAAGAACAGCAGCGCACCCTGGAAGAGGGCGGTGGTGGCCGCAGGCAGCCCCATGCTGATCTGCGCCGCGTCGCCGCCCAGGTAGAGCAGCGACATCAGCAGGCCCGCCAGCAGGATGCCCGGCGGATGCAGGCGCCCGACGAAGGCGACGATGATGGCCGCAAAGCCGTAGCCCGGCGACACCGTGGGCAGCAGCTGCCCCAGCGGCCCGGCCACTTCGCCCACGCCCGCCAGGCCCGCCGCCGCGCCGCCGGCCAGCATGCCGATCCAGATGGTCTGCCGGGCGCTGAAGCCGGCGTAGTGCGCCGCCTCGCCCGACAGGCCTGCCACGCGCATCTGGTAGCCGCGAAAGCTCTTGCCCAGGAACACCCATGCCGCGACCACCGCCACCACCGCGAACAGCACGCCCGCGTTCAGCCGCGTGCCGTTCAGCAGGATGGGCAGCAGCGCCGCATCCGGCAGCAGCGGCGACTGCGGAAAGTTGAAGCCCTGCGGGTCGCGCCACGGGCCGTGCACCAGGTAGCTCAGCAGCAGCTGCGCCACGTAGGTGAGCATCAGGCTCACCAAAATCTCGTTGGCATTGAAGCGCGTGCGCAGAAAGGCCGGCACCGCCGCCCACGCCATGCCGCCGAGCGCGCCGGCGGCGATCATCAGCGGCAGCAGCCAGGCCGGCCCGTCGCCGGCGGCCGGCAAGAGCGCCATGCCGCCGGCGACGATGGCGCCGATGGTGAGCTGGCCTTCGGCGCCGATGTTCCACACGTTGGCCCGGAAGCCCACCGCCAGCCCGGTGGCGATCAGCACCAGCGGCGCGGCCTTGAGCAGCAGCTCGGCCACGCCGTTGAGGCTGCTCACCGGCGCGATGAAAAAGGCATGGAAGGCGGCCAGCGGGTTCTTGCCGAGTGCCGCGAACAGCACGAAGCCCATCAGCAGCGTGAGGCCGGTGGCGATCAGCGGCGAGGCATAGCGCATCCGCAGCGAGGCGGCGGCCCGGGGTTCGATCCTAAGCTGCATGGAACACCTCCGCGTCCAGTCGGGAGGCGGCGCCCGCGACCTGCGGCTGCGCATCGGCCTGCGCATGCCAGGCGCCGCTCATCTTCAGGCCGATCTCCTCGACGTTGGTCTCCTGCGCCGGCCTGGGGGCCGACAGCTGCCCGCCGGCGATCACCGCGATGCGGTCGCTGATCTCGAACAGCTCGTCCAGCTCCTCGGACACGACCAGGATCGCGCAGCCCGCGTCGCGCAGGTCGATCAGCGCCTGGCGGATGAAGGCCGCGGCGCCCACGTCCACGCCCCAGGTGGGCTGCGAGACGACCAGCACCCTGGGGCTCTGCAGGATCTCGCGCCCCACGATGAACTTCTGCAGGTTGCCGCCCGACAGGCTCTTCGCCTCCGAGGCCGGGCCGCCGCAGCGCACCTTGAACTGGTCGATGCAGCGCTGCGTGAAGGACTGCACTGCGACGCTTCGCACCAGGCCGCCGCCCACCATGTTCTGGCGGTGCGCGGTGAGCAGCGCGTTGTCGGCCAGGGACATGGCGGGCACCGTGGCGCGGCCCAGGCGTTCCTCCGGCACGAAGCACAGGCCCAGCCGGCGCCGCGCGGCCGGGTCGAGGCGGCCCGCGTGCATGCCGCAGATCTCGATGTCCGCCGCGCCGGTGCTGGTTGCCTCGCCCGAGAGCGCCGCCAGCAGCTCCTGCTGCCCGTTGCCCGAGACGCCCGCAATGCCCACGATCTCGCCGCCGTGCACATCCAGCCGGATGTCCTTCAGGTCCACGCCGAAAGGATCCTCGGACTTGCGCGAGAGGCCGCGGATGCAAAGCCGGGCCTCGGCGCGCGCGGTGGGCGGCGGATGCTGGCAGGTGGGCAGGTCGCCGCCGATCATCAGGCGCGCCATGCTCGAGGCCGTCTCCTGCCGCGGATCGCAGTGGCCCGTGACCTTGCCCGCGCGCAGCACGGTGGCGCTTTGGCACAGTTCCTTGATCTCGTCGAGCTTGTGGCTGATGTAGAGGATGCCGCAGCCGTCGCTGGCCAGCCGGCGCAGCGTCTCGAACAGCTTGCGCACCGCCTGCGGCGTGAGCACCGAGGTGGGCTCGTCCATGATGAGCAGGCGCGGGTCCTGCAGCAGGCAGCGCACGATCTCCACGCGCTGGCGCTCGCCGATGGACAGCGAATGCACCAGGCGGTTGGGGTCGAGCGTGAGGCCGTAGCGCTCCGACACAGTGCGGATGCGCTCGGCCAGCACCTGCAGGTCGCCGGCACCGCTCATGCCCAGCGCGACGTTCTCGACCACAGTGAGCGTCTCGAACAGCGAGAAGTGCTGGAACACCATGCCGATGCCCAGCTCGCGCGCATGCGCCGGGCTGGCCACGGTGATCGGCCGGCCTTCCCACAGCACCTGGCCCGCGTCCGGCTTGACCACGCCGTAGATGATCTTCATGAGCGTGCTCTTGCCGGCACCGTTCTCGCCCAGCACGGCGTGGATCTCGCCGGCACGCACCCGCAGGTCGATGCCGTCGTTGGCCACGCAGCTGGGGTAGGCCTTGCGGATGCCGCGCAGCTCCAGCAACTCGCCGCCCGGTTCGATCATGGCGGCACGCGATTCGTTCATGGCGAAGACCTCCTGGCCTGGACCTGTCGATGTCGACGCTGCGCAATGTAGGAAGCACCCCGCGGGGTGTCGAGGCGCCTGGGCTGATGCGCCACATTGACGTACCGAATAGTGCTCAGGTGCCGCGCCCGGCCGCGCACCACCATTCATCGAACGGATAGTTCACATGCGCCCGAGGCGCATAGACAGCCAAAACCAAACGCGGTGTCATCCATGCCAGCCGAAACCAGGCCGCAGCGGGCAACGCGAATGCAGCCCGACATGCCTCTTCCGTCCAAAGAGATACACAGGAGACAGACATGAGCATCGACCGCAGACTCTTTCTCATGCGAAGCGCCGCCTCCGCCGGCGTGCTCTCGCTGCAATGGGGCATCACCCCCGCCGCCTTCGCCGCCGACACGGTGCGCATCGGCGTGATGATCCCGGGCTCCAAGTCCGACCACGGCTGGATGGAGTCGGGCTACAACGGCGTGAAGAACGCGCAGAAGCGCTACGAAGGCAAGGCCAAGATCACCTACATCGAGAACGTGAAGTTCGGCGACATGGAGCAGGCCCTGGTGGCGCTGGCCTCCAAGAACGACCTGGTGATCGGCTGCGGCGGGCAGACCCAGGCCTCGGTGCTGAAGGTGGCCAAGCGCTTCCCGAAGGTGAAGTTCTCCATCGTCGGCCCGACCGGCACGCCCACCGAGAACGTGGCGCAGTACGACGTGCTGCAGGCGCAGATCGGCTTCGTGGCCGGCGCGGTGGCGGCCATGCTGTCGAAGAACGGCGCGGTGAGCTACGTGGGCGGCATGGAGATCCCGGCCATCGTCAACACCGGCAAGGAGTTCGGCAACGGCGCGCGCTACGTGCGGCCCGACATCAAGTACTTCGACGCCTACACCGGCGACTTCGACGACGTGGCCAAGGCCAAGGAAGCCACGCTGGCCGCCATCGCGCAGGGCGCGGACGTGCACTACAACATCCTCAACCTGGGCATCCGCGGCATGGAGCAGGCGGCGCGGGAGAAGGGCACCAGGCTCATCGGCAGCTATGCCAACTACTGCGCCGACGCCAACCCGCTGTACGTGGCCTACACGGTCAGCGGCATCGGCTTCATGGTCGAGTACGCCATCGACCAGATGATGGCCGGCACCTGGAAGCCCGAGTACAAGCAGTTTGGCCTGGCCATGGGCCCCAGCTCGGCGGGCATGGAGGTGTGCGGCGGCGGCACGCCGCAGATGGTGGCCAAGATCAAGGAGATCCAGGGCGATCTCCTGGCGGGCAAGATCAAGGTCGCCATCGGCTGACGGGAGCGCACGCCGTGGCGTTGCTCGAACTCTCGGGCGTGTCCAAGCGCTTCGGCGCGGTGGCCGCCCTGACCCATATCAACCTCGACGTCGAGCGCGGCGAGGTGCATTGCCTGCTCGGCGAGAACGGCGCCGGCAAGTCCACCCTGTGCAACCTGATCTTCGGGGTGCACCGGCCCACCGCAGGCAGCATCACCTTCGGCGGCGCGCCCTTCGCGCCCGAGGGCCCGGCCGACGCGCTGCGCCAGGGCATCGGCATGGTCCACCAGCACTTCAGCCTGGTGGGCACCATGACGGTGGTCGAGAACCTGATGATGGGCCGCACCGGCGCCATCCTCGACGCGGGCCAGGTGGTGGCGCGCATGAAGCGCCTGGCCGACGAATACAAGCTGGAAGTCGACCCCTGGCGCGTGGTGCGCGACCTGTCGGTGGGCGAGCGCCAGCAGGTGGAGATCATCAAGTGCCTGCTGGGCGACCCCAAGCTGCTGGTGCTGGACGAGCCCACCGCCGTGCTGCCGCCCAGCGAGGTCGATGCCTTCCTGACGGTGTGCCGCCGCGTGGCCGACGACGGGCGCGGCGTGATCCTGGTGACGCACAAGCTGGCCGAGATCGCCAAGGTGGCCGACCGCACCACGGTGCTGCGCCAGGGCACCGTGATCGAGACGGTGCCGATGGAAGGCGCAGACATGCGCGCGCTGGTGCGCTCCATGATCGGCCACGAGATCCAGACCGGCGGCGACGGCGTGCTGGCCGCCACGCTGGGCCTGGCCGATGCGCCGGCCGCC